>JBEIUO010000220.1:0-5235 GCA_040374335.1 Phycisphaeraceae bacterium | reverse complement strand
GGGTGGTGGTGGGGGGGGAAGATTACGAGCGGGAAGGGGATCAACGTGCCGCAGAGCGATCTGACGGCGCCGGCGATCACGGATCGGGATTGGGAGTGCGCGCGGTGGGCGGTCGAGCACGACATGGACTACATCGCGTTGTCGTTCGTGAGGACGGCGGACGAGGTGATCCTGCTGAAGCAGAAGATCGAGGAGATGGCGCCGGGGGCGTGGATCCCGGTGGTGTCGAAGATCGAGATGCCGCAGGCGGTGGCGAATCTGAACTCGATCGTTGAGGCGTCGGACGCGATCATGGTGGCGCGCGGGGACCTTGGCGTTGAGATGGATATCGCGCGGGTTCCGGTGGTGCAGAAGCAGATCATCGCGGCGTCGAACGAGTACGGGAAGCCGTGCATTGTGGCGACGCAGATGCTGGAGACGATGATCGAGAACTCGTCGCCGACGCGAGCGGAGGCGAGTGACGTGGCGAACGCGGTGTTCGACGGCGCGGACGCGGTGATGCTGTCGGCGGAGACGGCGACCGGCAAGCACCCGGTGCTTGTGGTGGAGACGATGTCGCGGATCGTGGCGGCGGCGGAGTGCAGGATGCGGGAGTTGACGGTGACTTCGGGCGCGCCGATGCGGCTGCACGCGGGGCATCGGGCGACTGCGGCGCTGGCGCACGGCGCGTGGGAGGTTGCGCGGGATTTGGGGGCGACGGCGGTGGCGTGCTGGTCGCAGAATGGCGGGACGGCGCGGTACTTGAGCCAGAACAACTTTCACGTGCCGCTCCTGGCGTTTACGTCGTCCGAGCAGACGGCGCGGCGGATGGCTTTGCTGCGTGGGGTGATCCCGGTTCGCAATGCGCCGCCTCCGTCGGGCATGTTGACGGACTGGAACGCGATGGTGGATCGGGAGCTGGTGAAGCGTGGACTTGCGAAGCCGGGGGATCCGATCGTGCTGATCGCGGGGCGGCCGCTGGGCCGGGCGAAGGCGTCGAACACGCTGGCGATTGGCAAGGTTGGCGACGCGGGCGCGGGGTTCGGCGCGAGCTGAGGGATCGGTGTGGGTCGATCAGTGGGGGACGATGATCGGCTGGGTCTGGAGGGCCTCGAAGCGGTCGGTGGCGATGTTCCAACTGAGCCATTTGGCGGCGAAGGGTGCGCGGGTCTTGAGGTCCATCAGGGTGACGGGCTGGCCGGATTCTCCAGCGGCGGTGACGGTTGATCCTGTGGCGTCGTAGGCGACTTCACCGGCGGTGAGTTCACGGCCTTGCGCGCGCATCCACACGCGACCTTCGGCGATTGCCTTCTTGAGCTGGCCGGAGGCGGTGGTGGTTTCGGTGGGGCGATCGGCGAGGACGGTCGCGGTGAGGGCGTTGCACTCGAGTTCGACGCGTGAACCGTCGGTGACGCGGCGGTGGTCGAGACGGACGGAGTCGAGCATGCGGATCTGGCCCTGCTTCTGATCCATCAGGAGGCTGCCGTTCCAGCGGAAGAGGGCGTCGCCCCGAGCGTCGCCGGAGAAGGGTTTGTCGGAGGGGGCGGGTGATTCGTTGCGCCGGTCGACGGTGAGGAGCTTGCCCGCGACGGGGACGCTGAGGGTGGAGGCGGCGATGTCGGCGACGACTCGTTGGCCTTCGAGGTAGAGCAGCTGTTCGAGGCGGCGTTCGGTGCCGGGGGCGGCGTTCTCGGCGTAGCGGCGCACTTCGATCTTGACGGGGCGATT
The DNA here is from genome assembly GCA_040374335.1 of Phycisphaeraceae bacterium. Taxonomy (GTDB): domain Bacteria; phylum Planctomycetota; class Phycisphaerae; order Phycisphaerales; family UBA1924; genus JBEIUO01. The sequence goes on along the minus strand of JBEIUO010000220.1, from coordinate 3,528 downwards.
GGAGGCGGCGTCGCCGTCGGCGTCGACGCGGGAGACGGTGCGCGAAGTGCTTGCGGGTTTGGAGTCGGTTGCGGGGACTTCGACGTCGGCGATGTGGACGACGACGCGTTCTGCGTCGACGGTGTCTTTGGCGATTTCGCCGGTGATGATCTCGGCGTGGGCGGTGCCGACGCATTCGACGCGGCCGAGGCCATCGTTAAACGACATGGAGCGCCACCAGGAGACCTTGGCGTGGGTGTCGGGCTTGCCATCCTTACCGGGTTCACGGTGGGTGAAGGAGCCCGGGGTGAGGACGTCCATGCGGCGTTCGTCGGAGAAGAGCCGGATGTGGCTGCCGGTGATGATGCTCTCGCCGCGGGTGATGGTGGTGTCGGGGCCGGAGAGATCGACGATCTTGGCGATGGGATCGGCGGTCATGGTGTTGGCGGCGGCTTGGATGCCATCGGCGTTGCGGAAGACGAGGCCGCCCCGGGATTCGATGAAGGTGGCGACGGTGGCGCCGGAGGCGTCCTGGCCGAGATCGGCGGCGAGGGATTCGGTTGTGATGGAGTCGCCGGCGCGTTCGCCGGAGACGTGACCGGAGGCGACGATGCGGCGGGGCGCGACGTCGGTGGGGGACTTGCCCTGGTTGAACTTCACGTCGATCGCATCGGCGTCGAGGAATGAGCCGTCCTTGCCTTTGGCGTGGGCGTTTCCGGCGAGCAGGGCGCGGGCGATGCGGGTGGAGTCTGTGCCGATGGGGACGAACTCGGCCTGGAGTTGCTGAGCGGAGAACTCGCCGCTGGGGTCTGATGCGCGGACATCGCCCACGAGCAAGGCGCGGCTGAGCTGTTGTGTGAGCTGGCCGTCACGCATCACGAAGTCGAACTCGCCGGATTGCGACCAGCGGAGTGCGCGGTCGGGGAGATCTGGCGTGGTGAGGAGGGGGTCTTGCTGAGCGAGGAGGCCTGCGCCGCGGACTCGCGCGGATCCGCTGAGCATGCTGAGCTCGACGCGCTGCGCGATGAGCACACCGGAGCCGGGCATGGTGAGGGAGGCACCGAAGGGGTCGGCGGAGCCGATGGCGACGTCGCGCCGAGTCGCGCCGTACTCGAGGAGCGTGCCCGCGGCAAGGGCGCCGGAGGTTTGGTCGGTGGCGAGAACGCCGCCGGGGGCTGAGGCGGTGATGCGTAGGAAGGCGTCGTTGTTGCGGAGCTCGGTAGAGGTAGACTTGAGGGGCGAAACCTCGAGGGGGCCGGCGAAGGTGATCCGCACGGGCTGATCGGCGGGCAGGGCAACGGGCAGCGCGGGCGGCGCGGCCGGTGCCGTGGGCTGGGGAGTTGCCTGAGGCTCGGCGGGCGCGGCGGTAGCAGATGCGGGCGCGGCAGCGGAGTCAGTGGCTGGTGCAGAGGGTGGGCTCTTGCGCGCGGGCTTGGCGGGCGCGAGCATAGAGCGGGTGCGATCGGGGAGCTGGTTGTCGACCATGCGCAGCCAGCCTTCGAGCTTCTCGCCGGTGATGGAGCTCTGTGCCTGCTGGATGCGGACGTCGCTGGACGCGGTGAGTTTGTACTCGACCTCGTTGGGTGCCGCGGTGCTCGTCTGCGCGATCGCGAAGAGGGTGGCGAGCACGGAGGGTTTTGTGGGGAGCGGGGTGATCGGAGCGGCCGCTGCGACTCGCGGAGTTCCGGGGATGAACTCGATGTAGTCGGTGCGGTCTACGCGGAGGAGCTCGACGCGTTCGGAGACTTCGCTGAAGAGGACGGTGATGCCCGATCCCTTGAAGGACGCGGTGGTTCCGGCGATGAGCGCCTGGCCGGGGATCGTGACTCGACCCAGGGCGCTGTCGAAGCGGAGCTCCTGCATAGTGGCGGAGTAGATCGCGGTGTCGGTGGTCGGGTTGGGCCGCGAGCCGTCGGCGCGTTTGGCGAAGAGCTTGAGGACGACGTTGCCCTCGAGGGTGGCCTCTTCGGGGCGTCCTTTCGCGCCTTCTTCGGCGAAGGCGGCGCGGCCGGCATCGGCTTCGATGTAGACCATGCGGCCGTCGCGGAGGAAGTTCCACGCGCGTGGGCGGTCGAGCCGGTAGCGGCGGCCTTCGAGGGGCTGGGCCTTGTCGGCGGTGATCTCGCCGGCGACTCGCGTGGGGTCCTTGCGGTCGGCGAACTGCATGAAGGGGCCGCTGTTGTTGCCGAGGGTGTCGAGCTGCGACTTGCTTGGTTGCTTCGGGAGGTCGGCGGCGTTTGGGATGTCGTCGATGGAGGGTGGCGCGGCGTTGTCGAGGGGGTCGCGTTCCTGTGGGGCACCGTTCCAGAGGTACCAGCCGACGATGCCGCCGAAGAGGAGCGTGATGGATGCCGCGGCGATCAGACCCGCGGGGCGCGTGAAGGCGCGGCGTGAGGGTGAGGTCGAGGCGGGAGAGGAGCGTGTTCGGTCGCTGGTCGTCACGCGGGGATGGTAGGGGAGGAGAGCGCACGGGGTGCCGCGGGCTACACTTGGGCCTGTGCGCCCGTAGCTCAGTTGGATAGAGCGGCGGTTTCCTAAACCGCAGGCCGGCAGTTCGAACCTGCCCGGGCGCGTTGGTTGGCGAGGGCGGCGGAGATGGCGGTGAAGGCCTGTCAAGGCCGGGCGGACCTGCGAGAAATGGCGACCGCCGAAATCGGAACGAAATCGAGCGAGGGGCGTATCACCTGCGAGCCGCGGCGTGTGACCGGGATCGCGCGTTGAGCGGGCGACGAATGGAGTGCGAATCGATGAATCGGGCGATTGCGATGGTCGTGTTGAGCGGGTTGGTCCTGGGTATGTCGGCGTGTCATGTCGTGGACCGAAACCGGCACTCGTACGTGAGCGGGAGGGCGTTGTCGAGCGCGGAGGCTGCGACGATCCAGGTGGGGCGAACAACGTCGGCGGAGTTGATCCAGAGCTTTGGGGCACCGACGAGCCGCGCGGATCGGCCGGACGGCACGGCGACGTGGCAGTGGTGCGCGACGACGACGGAGTCTTCGTCGGGGCATGTGCTGCTGCTGTGGGATAGGGACTCGACGAAGACCGCGACCCAGTGCACGACGGTGGAACTGTCGAGCGGGGTGGTGACGGCGGTGAGCGGCCGGTAGGCCAGGGTCGGAAGTCCGCGGCGGGGGGATCTGGGCGGGACGCGTGCCGAGTGGTACACTCCCGCCATGAAGATCCTTGTTGCCGACAAGTTTGAGAAGGTTGGACTGGAAGGTCTCGCGGGGCTCGGGTGCGAGGTCGTGAGTGATCCCACGCTCGGGATCGACGGCATTCCGGGGGCGCTCGAGAAGCTGCGCCCGGACGTGCTGGTCGTGCGATCGACCAAGGTTCCGTCGGCGACACTGGCGAAGGCGGAGTCGCTTAAGCTGATCGTGCGCGCGGGGTCGGGTGTGGACAACATCGACGTCGGCGCGGCGACGGCGCGCGGGATCAAGGTGTGCAACTGCCCGGGGATGAACGCGGTGGCCGTTGCGGAACTGACGATGGGGCTGCTGCTCTGCTGCGATCGCCGGATCGGTGATCAGGTCGAGATGATGCGTGCCG
>JBEIUO010000325.1:0-4145 GCA_040374335.1 Phycisphaeraceae bacterium | reverse complement strand
TGTGAGAAGAAGGAAACGGTCGCTCCTGCGGGAGGTAGCGCGCCGGCCGGCGGTGCAGAGTCCAAGCCTGCCCCCGCACCCGGCCCCGATGCGGCGCCCAGCGGCGGCACGACGGCGAATGCGCCGAAGGTGTACCGGATTGGCGTGATCGCGAAGAGCAACGACAACGCCGTGTTCCAGGCGGCCCGCACCGGCGCGATGGCGGCGGCGGTGGACCTCTCCAAGAAGTACAACTGCACGGTGGAAGCGATCTGGAAGACTCCGGACAAGGAGAACGCGCAGGTTCAGGCGCAGTACGTCGAGCAGCTCGTGAGCCAGGGCGTTGATGGCCTGGCGATCTCGTGCACGGACGCGGGTGTCCTCAAGAAGGTGATCGACGACGCGGTGGCGAAGGGCGTGACGGTCGTGACGTTCGACTCCGACTCCGCCGACAGCAAGCGCATGGCGTACTACGGCGTGAACGACGAGACCGCCGGCAAGATCATCATGCAGCAGCTCGCGAAGGCCATGGGCGACAAGGGCGGCCCGATCGCCATCCTCGGTGGCAACCAGGTGGCCCCCAACCTTCAGGCTCGTATTCGCGGCGTGCGCGCCGAGATCAAGGCCCTCGAGGCCAAGGGTTTCAGCGAAGAGAAGACCTACTACCACGTCGAAACCCCGCAGGACGCGGTGAACACGATCCAGCAGGCCCAGAACGCCAACCCGAAGATCGCGGGCTGGGCGATGGTGGGGGGCTGGCCGCTCTTCACGGCGAACGCGCTCGATGGCATCGCGGACAAGGGTGTCGCGGTGGTGTCGATGGACACGCTGACGCAGCAGTTGATCTACGTTGAGAACGGCCAGTGTGCCGCGCTCGTGGGTCAGGACTGCTACGGCTGGGGCTACGAGAGCGTGCGGCTGATCTGCGAGAAGCTGATCGAGAACAAGTCGCCAGCGAACCCGGTGGTCTTTAGCGAGCCGACGATCGTGACGAAGGAGAACGTCGCGACCGTGAAGGGCCAGTGGGAGAAGTGGCTGGGCACGAAGTAGAACGCATTCCAACAGCGCCCCGCGGGAACGCGGGGCGTTGTCTTTAAGGTGCACCATGCTCGAAGTCCTCGTCGCGAAGAACATCTCGAAACGATTCGGCATCACCCAGGCGCTGTCGGGTGTCAGTGTCTCGTTCCGTTCGGGAGAGGTTCACGCCCTCATGGGCGAGAACGGTGCGGGAAAGAGCACCCTCGGCAAGGTCATTGCCGGATTGCACAAGCAGGACGAAGGCGTCGTGGAGCTCGACGGGAAACCCCTGACGCCGGGCGATATCGACCAGGCCTTCGGTCTGGGGATCCGCATCGTCCACCAAGAACTGGCGCAGTGCCCGAACCTCTCCGTGGCGGAGAACCTCACGCTCCACGACATGCCCTCGCGGTTCGGATTCGTGCGCCGAGGGGAGATGCTCGACCGTGCCGCGGCGTTGGTACACCAGCTTGACGCGGGCATCGACGTGACCGCGCCGCTCGGCTCGCTCGCGCCCGGTCGGCGGCAGATCGTGCAGATCGCCAGTGCGCTCGAGGATCGCGGGCACGCCGGGGCGCCGCGCGTGATCGTGTTCGATGAGCCGACGAGTTCGCTCTCGGTCGCGGAGGCGGACCGCCTGATGGAGATCACGCGGGGTCTGGCGGCCAAGGGATTGACGATCATTTATGTCAGTCACCGGATGGGCGAGATCTTCCAGGTCTGCGACCGCGTGAGCGTGCTCCGCGACGGGAAGTTTGTTGCCACGAGCGTGGTGAAAGAGATCGACGAGCCGACGCTGGTGGAGCAGATGATCGGGCGGCGGATCGAGACCGCGAAGCGGGCGGAGTTTGCCGGTGCCGCGGACCCAGCGGGCAAAGTGGTGCTGGAGGTGCGGGAGCTCAACTCGCCGGGCAAGCTGCGCGAGGTGGGGTTGAGCGTTCGCGCGGGTGAAGTCGTCGGCATCGGCGGCCTGGTCGGGAGCGGACGCTCGGAACTGCTCGACGCGATCTTTGGGCTCGACGCGCGGGCCGCGGGCGCGATCTCGATCTGCGGCGGGGCGGTTCCCGCGGTCGGCGCGAGGGAACGTATCCGTCGCGGCATGGGTTACGTGCCCGAGGATCGCAGGCTGCAGGGATTGTTCTTTGACCTGGGCATCGACGACAACATCACGCTCCCGTTCATGCATCAACTCGCCGCGGCATTGGGCTTCCGGTCCACCGAGGGGGAGCGGGGCCTGGTGGTGCGGAAGATGAAGGAGTTCCAGGTGAAGGCGGCGTCGGCGTCGTCGCGGCCGGGCGAGCTTTCGGGCGGCAATCAGCAGAAGCTCCTGATCGCGCGCTGGATGGACCGGGACACGAAGGTTTTGCTGTTGGATGAGCCCACGCGCGGGATCGATGTGGGCACGAAGGCGGAGGTCTATCGGTTGATTCGGGAAGCGGCGGCGCGGGGGACGGGTGTTTTGCTGGTGTCGAGCGAGATGCCGGAGTTGCTCGCGTTGGCTGATCGCGTGCTGGTGATGTGCGAGGGGCGGGTGACCGGGGAGTTGAAGGGGGCGGAACTGACCCAGGCGGGTATCCTGAGGCTTGCGACGGTGACCTCGAGGGTGGGGGCGTAGTCCGTTGTGCATTAGCTGTCGGTCGCGGGTGCGGTTGGGGTTCTGGGGCATGAAGGGCGCATGAATTGGGCGATTCGGGAGGGGCAAAGGGGAGAGTTGGGGCTCGGGGTCGCGGCCGGGAGGGGGGTGGAGTTGATCGGGGCCGGGGATCCGGCTACAACAACCGGACTCTGGGGGAACAAATTTTGACTCGCCGCGCTTCTAGCGGGGTTTTGCTGGTATACGATTGGAATCTGTTCGGGCAGGAGATTGTGCATGCTGGGTGCGAAGCCTTGGCAGATTGCGGTCGTTGTGTTGTGCCTCACAGGGGCGGGCGTGGCGACGTGGCTCAGCATGTTTGGGGGCGAGCAGGGCGAGTTTGCGAGTTCGATCACACTTGCGGACGTGCAGACGGGTGAACTGTTCGAGGTGGACCTGGGCAAGAAGTCGCTGATGCTCCCGATGACCCGGCCGGGGCAGAAGGAACCGACGCTCTATCCGGTGATGCAGGTGGACGGCAAGTGGTTGATCGAGGTGCGGTATCGGGACGTGCGGGGCGAGGTACTGAAGAACTCCAAGGTGTACGACGCCAAGACGGGTGAAGTAACCGTCTCGGGGCCTGCGAAGGAACTAGACCCATGATGCGTGTGACGTCGACGGATCGGAAGGGGCGAGCGACGGGTGCGTTTACCTTGATCGAGCTGCTGGTGGTGATCGCCATCATCGCGCTCTTGATCAGTATCCTGCTGCCCGCGCTGGGCAAGGCCCGCGAGGCCGGGCGTGCCGTGGTGTGCAGCTCGATGCTCCGCAACATCGGGCAGTTCCAGATGTCCTATGCCGCGGGAAATCGGGACTACATCTCGTCGTACATGACATCTGGCGCCGAGTACGCGGCGCGTGGCGCGGTGTCGATGGAGGGCGAGAAGACCCCGACCACCCCGACGAGCATTTACGACTGGATGAGCCCGATGCTGGGCGACTCGGTGGGGCTTTCCCCCAACCGCGCGAGGCGCACGCTGGAGCTCTTCAACAACTGGGGCTGCGCGGCATCGATCCGTCGCAACGACATCGTCTGGGGCGGTTCGGCGGGGTCGGACCTCGCGGACTTCGCCGATGCCCAGTCGGGTTTCCAGTACCGCCAGGTGAGCTACCTGATGCCGGTGGGGTTCGCGTTTGCCAGCCGCATAGACCGTCCCGTGGCGGGCCAGCCGGACACGGGACGCACCCCGACGAACCTGTACCAGTTCCGCCCGCGTGAAAACCCCAACGCGGTGATCCCCCTTCAGCGTCAGTATTTCAGCACTCCCGTGGACACGTTCTTCCAGTACAACGGTAATCTCGCCCGCGCCGGTATCCAGCTGTCGTCCAAGGTCATCGCCATGGACGGCACCCGCTTCTACGACCCCGCGGGTCGTCGCCTCGACTTCGACGCGTCGCCCGCACCCACCTTCTACGGCTCGTTCCTCGACAACCCGTGCTACGTCGACTCCGCGGCGTACGGCCGAGTTCGCGGCGGCTCGAACACCACGAATCAGCAGTTGTCCTTCCGCCACGG
>JBEIUO010000425.1:0-3477 GCA_040374335.1 Phycisphaeraceae bacterium | reverse complement strand
GAGAAGCCGGCGGAAGCTGACTCCCCAGCCGCCTGAAAGCCAGAGGGACGGACTCCCAACCAGAGGCTGACACTCGCGGCTGCTTGCCGATTTCCCTCATGAACTACGCGGAATGGACAGACTGGGTCGCGGCACTGCTCATCGTCTTGATCTCGATGGGCGGGATGCTCCTTACCGCTATCACACTTCCCGGGACGTGGATCAATATCGCCCTGGTCTTCGTGATCTACTTCTTCTGGAAGCCCGAACTCATTTCGTCGCCGTACTGGACCTTCGGTTCCGCGCTCACGGTTGCGGCGCTGGGCGAGATCGCTGAGTTCTTCGCGGGCGCGGCGGGCGCGGCGAAGGGCGGGAGTTCTCGCGCCGGAGCCATCGCCGCGATGGTGGGCGCGATCGCAGGAGCCATCCTGCTTTCCCCGGTTTTCTTCCCCCTGGGCACGATCGCGGGCGGTGTGCTCGGCGCGGCCGGCGGAACCATCCTTGTGGAGCGTGGGGTCAAGAAGAAGACATGGGAAGAGTCGACGCGTGCTGGTCAGGGTGCGGCGATCGGGCGGGTACTCGCGACGATCGCAAAGACGGCGTGCGCCATCACGATCGCCATGATCTTGAGCGTCGCCGCGTTCTGGAACTGAGGCTGCCTACTTCACGTGCGCCCGCCAGCCGACCGGCTGCGTCCAGGCCTTCTTCTGCTGGCTTTCCTTGGTGGGGTACGTCGGGATCCCGGTCGAGACGACGATCGCGCGAACATAGAGCTCGTCGCCCCTGAGGGCGTACGACGGCTGCAGTCCTTCAACCTCCGCGAGCACCTCACCGATCTGTGGACCTTCCGCGGTGGTGTAATCGAGCGTGGTTTCGACGATCTTCCCCTCCGCGCTCTTCCGCGGCGTTCCGACGATGTTCGCACCCTTACGAGTGCCCAAGAATCGCGTCGTGTACCGCTCTCCTGCTTCGGGTCGAATCTCGAGCGACAGGCGGCCGCTCGTTTCGTCGAACAACACACGATCGAGCGTCACACCGCTCGAGGCATAGAAGTCGCCATCGCGTATGGCGAGAATCAGATGCTCTGGCGTGAGGAACTTCGCACGGACCATGACCCACGCACGGCCCGGCATCGCTCGAATCACATCGCCGTGGTAGTCGTGCGAATCGTCGGTCGCGAGGCCGAGCAGGGGCGGCGCACCGAAACCGGCGATGCGGAGGGTGTTGGCGATGTCCCAGATTTCGTCGGTGGAGGGATACACCTCGTCGCCCGCGTCACCGTCGCTATCGACGCCGTTCCAGATTTCGAAGAACCGCTCGCTTGAGATCGCCGCGAGATCCTCGGCGGTCACACCCCACTTGTAGTTGGGGTGATTCACGTGAACCAGGATCTCACGGCCGAACCTCGCGGCTTGGGCGTGGACCTCGTCGGTGGTCTGCTTAATCAGCTCGACGACGTTGGCACCCTTCGCGGGTTGGATGCACTCGAGTAGATTTGTGGCGTTGATGTGAATCGCCCGCTTGTTGTCGGCTTCACCGGTGATCTCTTCGGCGGGCATCATGAGAAACTGGCCGGGCATCTCGAAGAGCGTGCGATACTCGTCGAAGGGTTTGAGCCTCACTTCCATGGCGTCGCCCGTGCCGCGGGTTTGCACCCAGTCGCTGCCGAAACGGGCGATGTATTTGGCGAAGGCCTTGCCGCGAGCCCGTTTCTCGAGGTCGGCAACCTTTTTGTAGACGGTGCCTTGCTGCATGACGTTGTGGTCGGAGATCGCGAGGAAGTGGTAGCCGCTCTTCGCGTACCACTCTGCCACCATCTCGGGGTAGTCGTTGCCATCGGACCAGTACGTATGGGTGTGCAGATTGCCGCGCCAGTAGCGTGGCTCGGAAACCGGATGGTCCTGGGCGCGGGCCGGCGACCCAAAGAGCGAGATCCCTACGGCGATGAACGATATGAGTGAAGCGGTGAGTTTCATGGGGGCTCCGATCGCGACCATGATACGAATCGCAGCGCCCAAACACGCCGGTATGCGGCTTCAGAACAGAGACTTCATGCTGTGACAACAGAGCGAAGACGAAGCACCGGGGCGATGGCTCTGCAGTTTTCACGCACTCGGGCGGGTCGCGAGGCACGCGCGGATCTCGGCCTGGATCGCATTGAGGCGATTGCCCTCGGGCAACAGCCGCGGGGGACGCGTGACGGGACCACCGGAGCCGACCTGCCCGACCTCGGCTTGAACGAGCTTGATCAGTTGGACGAAGTCGTACGTGGTATCCATGCGCAGGAGAGGCAGGAACCAGGCATACAGGGCCGCCGCGGCGGCGTGATTGCCGTGCTTTGCGAGGTTGAAGAGACGGATGGACTCAACGGGGAGGGCGTTGACGAGTCCTGCGATCCAGCCGGTTGCGCCGGCGGCGATACCTTCGACAATGAGATCATCGACCCCAACGAACAGGGCGAGTCGCGAGGATGGATCGAGCGCTCGGATCCAGGTGAGGCGGCGAACGTCGGCGGAGGACTCCTTCACCGCGTGGAGGTTGGGGTGATCCGCGGCGAGTTCCATGATCTGCGGTGGCGTGATATCGGTGCCGTAGGCGACGGGGTTGTTGTAGAGCATGCAGGAGAGGTTGGTGGCGCGGAGGATGGCGGAGAAGTGCGCGCGGGTTTCGCGCCAGTCGCCCTTGTAGACGTACGGAGGCAGGACCATGAGGCCCTTGCAGCCCGCGGACTGCGCGTCCTTCGCGACGCGGACGGCCTCGGCGGTGGAAAGGCTGGAGACCGCGGCGATGACGGGCACGCGATGGCCGACGGCCTGGACGCAGGTCTTCCATATGTCGATCTTCTCGGAGTGTTCGAGGGTTGCGCCCTCGCCAAGGGAGCCGGGGGTGACGATGGCGCGCGAGCCGGAGTCCACGAGCCACCTCACGTGCTGCTTGAGAAAGTCGGTGTCGATCGACAGGTCGGCCCGGAAGGGCGTGGTGATGGCGGGCATGACGCCGTGCCAGTCGTTTGCGTTCATCGCGGGGCTCCGTTGTGGTGTGGTCCTGATTCGAGGTTGAGCGTATCAAGTATGGCACCGAGGCTCACGGGTGTAAGCGGCGGGCGGGTATCGGCGGAGATCCAATCGAAAAGAAACGAGGCGGCGGGACCGCACGTACGGCCCTGGCACTCACCCATCCCGCAGCGAGTCTGGAGTTTCGCATCGCGCCACGAGGGGTGTGCACGGACTTCACCTACGCGGACGTCTTCGCACCGGCAAAGGAACTCGTCGGCGGGCGCGATGTGTTTGAGCTCCGCGCGAAGGGCAAGGGCGTCGTTCATAGCGGCGACAAAGCGGCGAACTCGGTCGCGCTGCGCAAGGAGCGAGTCATCCTGTCGCGAATCGGTCGCACCACACGCCGCGATCTGTCCTTCGAGAACCGCGGCGTCGACACCACCAATGCCGGTCGCTTCTCCGACGCACCAGACCTTGGGCACGGTGGTGCGCTGATGGGGGT
>JBEIUO010000495.1:0-3084 GCA_040374335.1 Phycisphaeraceae bacterium | reverse complement strand
GCCGACATGCAGGAGCTCGTTCGGAGACTGCTGCGGTTGAGCGAGACCTACGGTTTCACGCTCAAAGTGACCCACACCCCCGGAGAAAAGCTCGACCGACCGGATCAGACTTCCAGGGGGGACGCGATCGAGGAGTCGCGTTTCCGGCTTAGGGGGGGCGAGTTTGCTCGACTGAGTGGGCGCTACGGGCCGTTCTCGAGTTTCATCGGCGCCGAGCGGGAGTTGAAGCAGGGCGATCGTTCGGAGGCACCGGTGGCCGGGCCACGACGTATGTGGGTTCACCCCACCGCCGCGACTGTGGGTTCAGCGCTGAGGCGGGTTCAGGAGGCCATGGCGGAACACATGGGTCAGCGTCCCACCGCGCTGGCGTTGGTGCCGGCGGACGGCGACCCGGCGTGGTCAAAGATGCTGAAACACGGCTTGGTGGTTGGCCAGTATCCGGCAGGCAGTCCTTGTCTCTCGGCGCACACTCTCCATGGGTGGCAGGATTGCACCAATCGCAGGCCGCTGTCACTGGTGCTGTTCCCGCGTGCCGCAGGTGCTCGGGTGGTGCGACTTGCGACGAGGTTTACGCTCGAGCGAGCGGTGCGTCTTCCGGGCTCGTTCATCTACGCGCTCGCCGAAGGCGGGGGTGTGGGCAGCCTGTGCCAGGTCGTCAGCGATGACGGGGAAGAACTGGTCGTGGAGTACTGGCGGCTCGATCTGACCAAGGCGGCCCGCAAAGCTGGCTCCGGGCCGATTTTCTTGAGGGAAAAGGTGCAAGAGCGGGAGACGTACGAGGCCGACCCGGCTCAGTTCTGGAGCGTCGACCACCTCGTGGGCCCGTCGGCCGTCTCGGCGGGAGGCTTGGTGGAGCGTCGTCGGTTCGACTTCAAGCTGGCCAACACGGAGATCGAGCTGGCGGGCGGGGTCTGGGTACCCGCAGCGGCGGGATGGGAGGAGACGACCGGGGTTGAGGCGGGACCACCCTCGCCGGGTGGCTACGTCCCCTTCGAGCCGGCCGAAGAGTTGGATGAGGTGGCGGCGGACCTGGAGCGGCTAAACCTCAAGCAGCACGCGACGAACCGGGGCAGTGAGGGACGGGTCGCCACGAGAGACCCCAAGGTGAGAGGGGGCGCCCCCGAAGGAGTCTCGGGAGTTTGCTCGCAACCGTGCCAGTACGGAGGGGGCGGCATCGTTTGCGGGGGATGCGCGGTTGCGTTCCAGCTGGGCGAACGCATGGAATCGCGCGGCCTGGGATTTGTGCATTCTCTGCCCGCGTGCCGCGAGGGCGCAGACAGAGCGACCGAAGCTCAGGCGACCGAAGAGAGAGAACAAGAGGCGGCGCCCGCGATCTTCTTCGGGGTTTACTCGGACGCGGTGGGCGTCAGCGGGGTCTTCAACGACCTAAGGGAGGTCGAGGCGGCGACGGTGGACGACGCGGTCTTCAGCGTCAGCCGGAGCTTTGCGACCCACGATGAGGCGGCACGGTTTGTTCGCGTGTCGACGATCGAACGGGCTGCGCTGCCAGTCATGCTGGAGACGACGGTGAAGGGCTCGTTGGTGAAGCGGGCTCACCTCGCCGAGAAGCTCTCGGACGCTCGCCTGAATATGATCGACAGGTGCATCGCGGGGTTATGTGGGGTCGCGCACGACGAGACCTCAACCGCATGCCTTGGTGGGTGCGGGAGACATCTCCACGTCGCCACGTGCGCGCAGATGGGACGCGGGTTCGCGGCGCTGGGAAATTTCCGCTGCGTGCCCTGCAGGATGGTCGAGCTGGTGGTGCCGGGCGCGACGACGACTCCCTCGCACGCTATCGAGATGGTGGTGAAACGCACCATGGTGCTCGAGCTCAACCAGGGGAAGGAGACGACGGCCGCGGGGTTTGCCGACTACACCCAGCTCGAGGAGCGCTACGCCCTCGGCATGGGGAAGGTGCTGGACGGCGCCGCTTTGCAACTCCCGCGTCACAACGTCGAATCGTTCAAGAACTTTCTGACCTGGATGGCAATCAACGCGGATCGAGCGCGCTCGGTCGAGTCGGTCATGAGGACCGCCGGCGCCATGATGTTGAAGCTGGGGATCCCCGACGTGACCACGAACGGCTCGGTGAAGGCGCACGCGCCGGACTTTCTGGATGGTATCAGCGAAGAGCACGAGACGGCCACCACGGCCACGCCGTCGATGCTCAAGTGGTGCATCGAGACGGGCATCGGCGAACGCTTCCCACACCCCGGAGGCTTCGTCGCCCTCAGGGAAAAGGTCCAGTTTCTCTGCGAGGGTGTCGGAGGATGCCGCATCGGCGAAGTTTGCGGGGGAGGCGAGAGTCACGGTATCCTGGCCAACAACTTGAAGTTCATTGAGGACCCGATGGGCGCAGACGAGCTCACGAAGTCGGTGGTGGAGTTCAAGCTGGAGCATTCCAAGACGGGGTTCTCACGATACTTGAACATGGCCGCGGTGACGGCCACGAGCGGCCTTCGCGTCGCGGACACGATCATGGCCTACTGTCGGGCAGCGGAATTCAAGATGATCACGACGGTGCAAGCGGGCGTCCGAGTTATCACACCTGATTTCTGGGTGGTGAGGGTCAGCCTGCTCGGCCTGGACGAGCGTGGATTAACCCGGCTGCTGAACACGCTGAGCAAGGACAAGTCGCCTTCGGTCTCGAAGCACATGGAGGTGACGAGGGTCGAAGCCAAACGCCGGTACGGTGCGGAGGGAAACGAGAGCCAGATGAAGAAGTACATCAACATCGCGTCGGGCGACTCGACGGACAAGGGTCTCGACGAGTTGGCGGCGCGCCTGACCCTCCTCGGGTATACCGCGCTGAAGGTGCCGGGACCGCTATTGCTCGCGACGACCGGCGGCAACCGCCAGACGCCGAAGCTGATGCCGTACAGCACGTCGACGGCGTCGGCACCGACCAAGGAGATTCTCACGAAGGCGTGGCAAGCCGGTTTCGTGGGAGGGAGGAGCCAAGACGTCGATCTGGACTTGGCGCCGGGAGCGCCGCCCAAATGGTCGACCCACTCGCTCAGGCGGCTCGGGGACACAGTGGCGAGACGCTACCGACCCGTGACAGGAGTCACGTCCGATCAG
>JBEIUO010000621.1:0-2559 GCA_040374335.1 Phycisphaeraceae bacterium | reverse complement strand
CTCGTGGTGTTGTCTTCTCGTGGTGTTGTCTTCTCGTGGTGTCGTCTTCCCGTGTGTTGTCTTCCTGAGGCGTTCGGTTCCCGGGCGCGGAAACAAGCCCCGGCGTCAGGCACGGCTGCGGTAGGCGCCGTCCGAGGTGCTGACGATGATCTTCTCGCCGGTGGTGATGAACGGCGGGACGCGGGTCTTGAGACCGGTCTCGCACGTCGCTTCCTTCAGTTGGTTGGTCGCGGTGGCGCCCTTGATGCCGTGCGGAGTATAGGTGATCTTGAGCGTCACGACGAGCGGCAGTTCGACCGAGATCGGCTTGCCATCGCACCAGAGCACGATGATCTGCGTGTTCGGCAGCACGTAGAGCGTGAGGTCGCCGACGACCTCCCTGGGAAGCTCGACCTGCTCGTAGCTCTCGAGGTCCATGAACACGGCCATGTTTCCCTGCTGATAGAGGTACTCCATCTGCCGGCGGTCAAGGTCGACCTGCTCGACGTCCTCGCCCGAGCGGAGGCGCTTGTCGATGAGCGAGCCGGACTTGAGGTCGCGGAGCTTCACCTGGACGAAGGCGCGCAGGTTGCCCGGGGTCCGGTGTTCCACCTCGGTGACAAGGAACAACTTGCCATCCATCTTGAGGGCCATGCCGGGGCTGAGATCGGTGCTATTCATGATCGAGGTCTCCGCTGTCAGGGGGATCGGGAGGGTAGCACAAGGGCTCACGCGCCGGAAACACCGCAGCGACAGGCCTGTCTCGCGGCTGTGGCGGTGCGCGCTCGTCGCCGGGCCGCCGTGATCGGCTCTCGTGGCATTCGGCGGCGAAAAAGAAAGACCCCCGACCGAGGTCGGGGGCGGAGGGAGGGAAAAGGGCTTGTTGGGAGGAGGCTCCGGAGAGACTCGACTCACCGACAGAATGTCACAGGAATCGCCATCTGCAAGTTCTCGACGAGGTTTTCTCGGAGTTTTTCATACAACCCGGACCACCGTCACAGACCCTCCAACGAGCCGGAAGGACTGTGCTTCATAACGGCATACATCAGCGGGGTTTGTGTCTGGGTCTCCGCCGGCGCCACTGCAAAGAGGGCGCACTGAGGATGCGTGGAAGGGGTTTTGGTTGTCCAAAATGAGGTCCGAGAATCAGACTGACTGCGACGCGTTCGTCCCTTCGTCGAGTGGTTCCGGACGAAATCTCCGCTCGACCGCAGGGCGGGCCCATGTACGCCTCGGACGCCGCTGTGCCGCGACCGTTCGCCTCCGCGTCGTGCCGACGCCACCAGAGCGTTGCGGCGGTTCGCAAAGGCAGCTCGGCCGGGGAGAGGGATTGGGCGCAACCCCGAGGCGATCATTGAGGTAGCACCCCTCCCGTACCCGATCTACCGGGTGGGCTCTCCCGGGCCCCGCCGTTCCGCCGCCTGCCCTCTCCTCCCCAAGTCCCCACCGTGGCGGCCCACTCCCACCAACTCGTTCGGATCCTCGAAGCAATCGTGACGCTTGCGTGGCGGTGTCTCCGTCTTCTCGGTGCGCCGTCGCGGCGAAGCAGCGCCGACGTTTCGCACGACAGCGCCGCGCTCCATTCGTACACTCGACCGAAGTCTCGACCGTTGCGCGACAAGCGCCGCCGAGTCGGTCCAACGAGCATGCGCCGTCGGCTCCCGAACGCTTTTCGGCCTCGCCTGCACGGCTCCCCGTGAACCTCAGACCCATGCCCCGGATGTGAAACTTCGACTTCTTGTTGAGACCGCCCCGACCTCTCCTGTTTGTTGCCGATGGCCTCGACCTCGGCGTCCGCCACCGACCTTTTGGATCATTCCCATGCCTGTAGACACGCAATCGTCGACCGTCGCTTCCCGCGCCGCCATCCTCCATCGCCTCGTGTGCGGCGTTGCCTTGGTGGGCGCCCTGACCGCAGGCTCCGCCGTCCTCGCGCAGGGCGGCGTGCAGGCCGAGCAGAAGGCCCCGCCCGCCGCGCAGCCGGCTCCGGCCGCCGCCGAGGTCGCCGAGGACGAACCGCTCGATGAACTTCCCCCGATCACGCTCGATCCGCCGGTGCTCGACTTCGGCATCATCCCGCCCTCGGTCACCAAGGAGGGCGTCGTCAAGTTGATCAACACCGGCACCAAGGAACTCGAGGTGCTCATGGTGCAGCCAAGCTGCAAGTGCACGACCCTCGACGACATCTCGGGCAAGAAGATCCCAGTCGGCGGATTCATCGAGTTGCGCGCGCAGATGAAGGCCGAGAGCTCGCCCGGCGGGAAGCGCGCCGAGGTCAAGATCCTCGTCGATGGCTACACCCAGGTGCTCAACGTCGTCCTGCGCAACGAGGTCTCGCTGCCCATCCGCGTGAGCCCGTCGTATCTCAACTCCGTGAAGGGCACCGAGGGCAAGGGCACGGTCGTCGTCGAGTCGATCGATCAGAAGCCGTTTCGCATCTGCGCGGTCGGGGGCAAGACGCCAACCCTGATCGGCTTCGACCCCGCGAAGGACGAGCCGCGCAATCAGTACGTCCTCGACTGGAACTTTGCGCGAGACTTCCCGGATGGGAAGGCGCCGCGCTACCTCATCATCGAGACT
>JBEIUO010000177.1:0-5855 GCA_040374335.1 Phycisphaeraceae bacterium | reverse complement strand
TCATGTGTGTCGTCGTCCTTCCTAAATGTGCCCGTCGAGCCTCGGCAGGCGGGCGGATGTCCCAAGAGTATAACTGGGCCGTGCCCGGCTACAAGCGGCCCCAAACCGCGTCACGGGCTCGCCAGAGCTGAGAGGAACTTCTGCGGGTCCGCCCAGAACTGCTTCGGGCAGTTCGGACAGCAAAATGCGATCACCTTGCCCTCGTACACCACCATGTACTTCGTATCGACCGGGGAACCACTGACGGGGCAGGTCGTGTTGATCGGAGTCAGCGACGCCAACAGTGCCTGACCCGGCGGGGGAGCGTCGCTGCTCAACTTCAGGTCCGGCTCCGACTCCAGCACCGTCGCCGCGCCCGTATCGCCCAAGTCAATCGTCGTCGCCGGGAGCAGCGTCCTCAGATGCGCCGCCGCGTCCGGTGTCACCCCAGTGCCCCACAGATACAGCCGCTTCAGACTCGGCACCATCGCCAAGCCCTCCACCGCGGCATCCGTCACCTGCGTCTGGGTCAGCACAAGGTCCGTCAACGCAGGGTGCCCCGCCAACGCCCCGATCTCCGCGTCCGTCGTCGCCGTCTGCCGCAGGTCCAGCCGCTGCAGCTCGGTCATCGCCGCCAGTAACAGGGGCAGGTCCGTCGGCAGCGGCCCCTTCGCGAGCGTGAGGTGGCCGATGAACGGCGCGATCGGCCGCAACAACTCCCGAGCCGTCTCCGGCTCGAGCGGTGGGCTCACGCTGCTCGTGTCCACCCACAGGAGGCCATGCTCCGCATCCAGCGTCGCCACGTGCACCCGCGCAGCCTGGAGCCGAGCCAATGCCGCGGCATCAGGAACTGCCCGCGGCGCAGCAGGCGCCGGAGCCGCCGACGCAGAAGCTGCCTCCGGCAACGGCTCGGCCCCGCGACTCTCCGCGTTCGTCGGAGAACCACCGATCCACGCCTCGATCGTCGCGATCTCCTCCGCCGTCAACTGCTGCTTCTTCGCGGGAGGCATGTGGTACTCGTCATCCATCGGAAGGTGGATGCGAATCAAGAGCTCACTTTCCTGCGGCGAGCCGATCACCACCGCCGGCCCCATCTCGCCGCCTTCGAGTATGGCGTTGAGGTTGTGGAGCGCGAGCCCGCCCTTGCGCTTGTCGGGTCCGTGACACGACACGCACTTCGCCTGCAGGATCCGCCCAACCGGCGCGAACAGATCATCCGGCAGCGGGTTCGAACCCGCTCGCGACTTGGTGAACGGCTCGAACAGGAAGTCCTCGCCGTGCGTGATCGACGCGCCCATGTGCCCGGTGTACACCAGCGACGCCCCGAACAACGCGAGAAACGAGTGATACCCGATGCGAACGTGCCGCGGCGACCCCATGCGGAACAACGCCATGATCACCGACAACACCGCCGCGACAATGCCCCCCCAGCGATGCAACTCCAGTCCATCACCGCCGTAGCCGTCCTCCCGCGCCAGAAGCAACCCCGACACCGCCGAAACCACCGCCGTCGCTGCGGTAAGCCACACCAGCGGCTTCGGCGCAGGCACAGGCTTGTGACCCCGTTGCACAAGCGTGATCAACTCGAGGGACACGAGCCCGATGAACAGTCCGATCGGCGCGTGCAGGAGGAGTGGGTGAAGGCGACCGCCAAACTCGATCAGTGCGTTCATTCGTGAGTGGTCCAGGGGCTAGAGCAGGATCGGTTTGACAATGTTGCCCGCCACGTCCGTGAGCCGGAAGTCACGGCCTTGGTGCCGGAACGTGATCTTCTTGTGATCGATACCCAACAGGTGCAGCATCGTGGCATGAAGGTCGTGCACCTCCACCGGGTTCTCGAGGATGTTGTAGCTGTAATCGTCCGTCTTCCCGTACGTCACGCCCGGCTTCACGCCGCCGCCCGCCATCCACACCGTGAAGCACCGCGGGTGGTGATCTCGCCCGTAGTTCGTCGGCGAAAGCGCACCCTGGCTGTACACCGTCCGGCCAAACTCGCTCGCCCACAACACCAGCGTGTCATCCAGCAACCCGCGCCGACGCAAATCTTTGATCAGCGCCGCCTGGGGCTGATCAACCGCCTTGGACTGAGCCCGAATCTCCGTCGGCAGGTTGTTGTGCGCATCCCACCCACGCATGTAGAGCTGCGTGAACCGAACACCACGCTCGGCGAGCCGCCTCGCGAGAGGCAGTTCGCCGCGAAGCTCCCAGGCCGAGTCACGTCGGGCCCGTACATCTCAAGCGTCGCGGGATCCTCGTCGCTGAAGTTCGTGAGCTCCGGCACCGACATCTGCATGCGGAACGCCATCTCCGCCTGCGCGATCCTCGCGCTGATCTCCGCGTCCCCGCTCGCCGCGAGATCCTGCTCGTTCAGGGCGTTCGCCGCATCAAGCATCTTGCGCCGATCCTCGCGCGACACCCCGTCCGGGTTCTGCAGATAGAGCACCGCGTCCTCGCCCGACCGCAGCTTGCACCCCTGGTGCTCGCTGGGCAAGAACCCGCTCCCCCAGAACCGCGCCGACAGCGCCTGCATGTTCCCCGGCCCCTGCGTGATCATCACCACGAACGCCGGGAGATTCGAGTTCGACGACCCCAGCCCGTAACTCAGCCAACTGCCAAAGCACGGCCGCCCCGGCTGCTGCGTACCGGTCTGAAAGAACGTAATCCCCGGCTCGTGGTTGATCGCGTCCGTCCGCATCGAGTGGATGAAACACAGTTCGTGCGCAACCGACGCGGTGTGCGGCAACAGCTCGCTCAGCCACACGCCATTCTCGTTGTTCGCGTACTTCGAAAACTTGAAGATCGACGGCGCCACCGGCAGCCGATTCTGGCCGCTGGTCATCGTCGTAATCCGCTGCCCCTGCCGGATCGAATCCGGGAGATCCTGATTAAACCGCGACCGCAGCCCCGGCTTGTAGTCGTAGAGATCAAGCTGACTCGGCGCCCCCTCCATGTGAAGATAGATCACCCGCTTCGCCTTCGGTGCAAAGTGCGGCAGCGAACGCAGAATGCTCGCCGCATCCGGTGTCGCCGCCATCGTCTCGGGCGCAAGCACCGAGCCCAGCGCCGCCGCGCCAAGCCCCGCACCGATCGTCTTCGCCGCGGACAGGAAAAACCGGCGGCGGGTCATATTGAGAAGATGTTCTTCGAGCGGGTCCATGGCGTCAGTCCTTTGTCACAAATGCATCCGTCGCCATCACAGCGTTCGCCACCATCGTCCAAGCAGCAAGTTCGGGGCGCTGCACGCCCGCCGGAACCATGCTCTCGCCGTTCGTCGTGAGATTATGCGCATCCTCCGGTGCCGCCGCGTTGCGCTCGCGGAACTGCCCCAGCAGCAACACCAGCACCTCCAGCCGCTTCGCATCCGGCCGCCGCCCCGTGCACCGCCGGTACAGCTCCGTCAACCGCTCCGCATCCGTCCCCGGCGAGCCGAGCACCCGCGACGCCAGCACCCTGGCCGCCTCAATAAACTGCGGGTCGTTCCACAGCACCAACGCCTGCAGCGGCGTGTTCGTCGCCAACCGCCCCGTCACGCACGACTCCCGCGTCGGCGCATCGAACACCTGCATCGACGGTGGCGGCGACGCTCGCTTCCAATACGTGTACATGCTCCGCCGATACAGGTCCTCCGCTCGTCCCGGCGCGTACGCCTTCGTGTTGCTCGCCGGCATCGAAACCTCTTCCCACAGCCCCGCCGGCTGATACGGCTTCACCGACGGCCCCCCCAGCTTCTCCACCAGCAGCCCCGACGCAGCCAACGCGCTGTCGCGAATCTGCTCCGCACTCAGTCGCTGCCGCGGAAAGTACGCCACCCCACGCATTCGCCGCATCCCGCTCCTTCGCCCGCGGATTCACCACCGACGACTGCCGATACGTCCGGCTCGTCACGATCGTCCGCACAAGCTCGCGCAGATCCCAGTTGCGATCCTGAAACTCCACCGCCAGCCAATCCAGCAGGTCCGGATGCGTCGGAAACTTCCCCTGCAACCCAAAGTCCTCGCCCGTCGGCACGATCCCCGCCCCAAAGAACTGCGCCCACACTCGGTTCACCGTCACCCGCGCCGTCAGCGGATTCTCCCGACTCACAATCCACTCCGCCAACCCCCGCCGGTCCGACGGCGCACCCTCCGACAACGCCCCCAACGCACGCGGAATCCCACGCGAAACCGGCCGCTTCTCGTCCGGATGATCGTACAAGCCACGGCTGAGCACAAATGTTTTCCGCGTCTCCGCAAGCTCCGCCATGATCATCGTCCGCGGAATCGCCGCCACAATCGCCTTCCGCTCATCCTCCAACTTCGTCCGCGCCGCCGCCAGCTTCCGATAGCTCTCCGAATGCTGCGTGCGCCACGCCACCCGGGCCCGATTCCCCAGCGACTCCGAAACACTGTCCTCCGGCAACACCGCCGCAAACAGCGCGTGCGCGAGCGAACCCTCGCTCGCCACCGCCCGGTGCGCGAATCCGCCCGCACCACCCGTGTTCACCACCTTGAACACCACATCGTTCGGCCCCGCCCGCAGCTGAACGCTCGCGCGGTCCTGATCCGGCATCGCCCCACGTTCGATGTTGTTGCTGTACCCCTCAACGCCATTCACAAACACCCGAATCCCGTCGTCGCTCCCCAAAAGCACCTGCGCCTCGCGAGCAGTGGGGGAGTACACCCGGTGCGCGAGATACGTCGCGTTCGAGCCGTCCGAAAGACTCTTCACAACCCCCTCAACAATCGTCCCATCAAACGCCCACCGCCGATTCCCCGGTTGGAACGTCCGATCGAGATCAAACGCCCCCGCCTCCTCCGGCCCAAACGCCCGCGTGAACACGTCCTGCCGATCCGCAGGAAACGGCCCAACCGTGTGCCACGATCCCACCGTCGTCGGCGCAAGATCCAGCCCCCGCGGCGAGATCGGCGACACCCGCACCCGCACCCGCCCCATCCCGTGCCGCGCATACGGCGACTCAAACGCGAGCTTCACCTCCAGCGTCGTACCCGATGCAAACCCAAAGGGCTCCGCCGTCATGAACACCGCCGTCCGACGCCCCTTGATGTTGTGCCCGTCCAGCGCCCATCCCCGCTCCGGCCCCGGATGCAGTAGCGACGTCACGCGGTAGTCGCCGTTCGTCTGCTCAATATCCGCCCACGCCCACGTAATCGGCAACGCCACCGGCGCCGCAGACCCGTCCGCCGGTGCCGCGGCAACGTGGAACCCCGTCAGCATCGCGTTCCCGTTCCCCGACCGCCCCGGCCGCTCGTCCGGCATGCTCGGATCCGTCAGCACCTCCAGCATGATCAACTGCTGGTTCACCGCCGTCGTCGACAACTGCAACGTGTACACGTCCTGGTCCGGGTTCTTCCCCGTCACCAGCACCGACTGATCCTCCAGCGTCGCAATCGTCGATCCCCCGCTCGTGCTCGCCCCCGCAACCCGCGGCGTCGACCACGACACCGCCGCGTGCTCCCGAGTTGACCCGAAGAACTCGCTCATCCGCTCCGTTTCCGACGGATCCGGCGTCGCGAGCGCGGCGTCTGTCTCCGCCAGCTTCGCGTCAATCTCCGCGATCCGCGCCGACTGCTCCGGCGTCGGCACCTCGAGGAACGGTTCAAACGCCCGCTTGTCGTCCGGAAGCTGGCTGTAAATGCCCGGCTCCTGGATCGAGTTGAAGTACGCGAACAGCCCGTAGAACTCCTCCATCGAAATCGGGTCGTACTTGTGATCGTGACACCGCGCACACCCGACCGTCAACCCCAGAAACACCGAGCCCGTCGTGCTCACGCGATCCACCGCGTACTCGACGAGGTACTCCTCGTTGATCGCCCCGCCCTCGTCCGAGGTCACGTGGTTGCGGTGAAAGCCCGTCGCGATCTTCTGCTCAACCGTCG
>JBEIUO010000229.1:0-5121 GCA_040374335.1 Phycisphaeraceae bacterium | reverse complement strand
GTGAAGTACATCCCGCTGCCCTCCAGCGCCTACGAGTCCGGGCTTGCCCGTCTCAATAAGGCCGAGGTCGGCACCTGCTTCGGCGGTCACTCCGAGGCCGGCCTGCACATCGACGAGCTCTTCAAGCGGCCGCTGACGACCGAGGTGAAGGCGACCGACAGCAAGAAGTGATTGGTGATAGGATCTTCCACGACGACGCCCCGGGAACGGGGCGTCGCTCGCTTGCCAAAGGTTTTCCGCTGGAAGGTCACCCGTGCACGATCACAAGCCCCTGGATCCACGAGCAGTTCAGGTGCCCCGGGCGTTGGGCGCTGTGGCTGCCGACCGCGCGAGGCGGCGGGCCCAGTTCCGATCGCGGGTGGCGGAGGTCGTGCTGTTCCTTGCGGCGGCTTTTTCGATCGTTGTCACGATCGCGATCGTGGTGACGCTCGTGTGGGAGTCCGTCGGGTTCTTTCGGCACATCCCGATTCTGGAGTTCTTCACGGGTGGGCAGTGGTCGCCAACCTTTGACAACGCGAACTACGGGATCAGGCCCTTGATCCTGGGGACGCTGGTGACGACGGCGATCGCGTTGATGGTGGCTGTGCCCGTGGGGACGATCGCGGCGATCTGGCTGAGCGAATACTGCCCGCACAAGGTTCGCGAGGTGATCAAACCGGCGATCGAACTGCTGACGGCGGTGCCGACGGTCGTGTTCGGTTACTTTGCGCTGAGCTTCGTGACCCCTTTCCTGCAGAAGCTGTACCCGGACTTGCCGGGGGCAAACATGCTCTCGGCGGGGCTGGTGATGGGGGTGATGATCGTGCCGTACATCGCGTCGCTCAGCGAGGACGCGATGAAGGCGGTGCCAAGTCATCTGCGGGAGGGCGCGTACGCGCTGGGGGGCGACACGGGTTCAGGTCGCGTGCAGGGTTGTGTACCCGGCGGCGTTTTCCGGGGTGACCGCGGCCTATATCCTGGCCATTTCCAGGGCCCTGGGCGAAACGATGATCGTGGCGATCGCCGCGGGCATGCAGGCGAACGACACGATCAACCCGCTGGAGCCGGCGCAGACACTGACGGCCTTCATTGTGTCGGTGAGCGGCGGGGATCTGCCGCACGAGAGCATCGGGTACGAGTCGATTTTCGCGGCCGGGCTCACGCTCGTGCTGATGACGCTGGTCTTCAACATCCTGGGCTACAGGCTCCGCAAGCGGTTCCGGGAGGCGTACTGATGCAGGACCTGGCGGCGAACATCGCGAAGCGGCGGCGCTGGGACTTTGCCTTCGGGGTTCTAGGTGCCCTGCTGGTGTGCCTTGCGCTCGGCGTTCTGGTGCTGTTGATCACGGACCTGGCTCGGGATGGCTCGTCGCGGTTCGGGTGGGACTTTCTGACGTCGTTCCCGTCGCGACACGCGGAGAAGGCGGGGATCAAGTCCGCGCTCGTTGGGACCTGCCTTGTCATGGTGGTGACCGCGACGCTGGCGATTCCACTTGGGATCGCGACGGGCGTGTACCTCGAGGAGTACGCCCGCAAGAACCGGCTGACGACGATCATCGAGATCAACATCGCGAATCTCGCGGGCGTACCGTCGATCATCTGGGGGCTGATGGCGTTGGGTGTGCTCATCTACCAGTGGGAGCGGTTCCTCGGCGATCCCAACGATGGGGTTGCGGGGCTGGGGCGGAGCGTGCTGACGGCGGGGTGCACGCTGGGATTGCTGGTGCTGCCGATCGTGATCGTCGCGACGCGTGAAGCGATCCGCTCGATCCCGCAGTCCATCCGCGAGGCGTCGTACGCGTGTGGCGCGACGAAGCTGCAGACGGTGTGTTCGCACATCCTGCCGTACTCGATGAGCGGGGTGCTGACGGGTTCGATCATCGCACTTTCGCGGGCGATCGGCGAGACGGCCCCGCTGGTGACGATCGGTGCGCTGACGTACATCGCGTTCCTGCCGCCGGTGCCGTTCAGCGACGACGCGGCGAACGTGGTGAAGATGGTGTCCGCGAACCGGGTCGCCGCCGGTGGCGATGCGGTGGGGATCGCCGGGTCGGCGTGGATCCAGGCGACGGCGTGGCTGAACTCGGGGTACACGGTGCTGCCGATCCAGATGTTCAACTGGGTTTCGAAGCCGGATTCGAAGTTTCAGCAGAACGCGGCGGCCACGGGTGTCGTTCTCCTAGCGATCACGCTCGCGATGAACGGAATGGCGATCATGCTTCGGTATCGTTTGCGTAAGAAGATCCGCTGGTAGTTCATTGTTCTCCGAGGACTTCCGAGTGACCACCCGCTCCAGCCCGCCAACACCCCCCGCGTCGACCTCCGAGAGCGATTCGTTCGACGCGGTGCCCATTCCACCGCCGGCCCACGCGAAGGAATCGAGCGAGGTGATGAAGGCCGAGTCGATTGGGCTGAACTTCTTCTACGGCGCGTTCCAGGCGCTGAAGTCGATCAACATGCCGATCTACGAGCGGAAGATCACGGCCCTGATCGGGCCCTCGGGCTGCGGGAAGAGCACGTTTCTGCGGTGCTTCAACCGCATGCACGACCTCTACCCGAACACGCAGTACGACGGGAAAATCGTGCTGCACCCCGAGGGGCTGAACATCGTTTCGCCCGAAGTCGACCCGATCGCGGTGCGGATGCGGATCAGCATGGTGTTTCAGAAGCCCAACCCGTTCCCGAAGTCCATCTTCGAGAACGTGGCGTTCGGCCTGCGCCTCCGCGGGATTTCGGACCGGCGCACGATCGAGGAGCAGGTCGAGCGTTCGCTCCGCGGCGCGGCGATCTGGGACGAGGTCAAGGACCGGCTGAACGACAGCGCGTACGGGCTTTCCGGCGGTCAGCAGCAACGTCTGTGCATCGCGCGGAGCCTTGCGAGTTCTCCCGAGATCATCCTCTTCGACGAACCCACCAGCGCGCTGGATCCGATCGCGACCACGCGCATCGAGGAACTCATGCTGGAGTTGAAGAAGGACGTGACGATCCTTGTCGTGACCCACAACATGCAGCAGGCGGCGCGCGTCTCCGACTACACGGCGTTCATGTACATCGGCGAACTCATCGAGTACGCGCCGACGCAGAAGATCTTTATGAACCCCGGTAAGAAGCTGACCGCCGACTACATCGGCGGTCGCTTCGGCTGATCCGCGAGCTCAGGCCTTCAGATACCGGTCGCGCATGTCCTTCAGGTCCATCGGCTCGGACGTGAACCCGAACTCCCCCGAGTTGATCAGGATCCCATCTACCTGTTCGCGGATCTCCACGAGGTAGTCCACGGCGTCCGACGGCGGCATCGTCAGCAGCACGCCCGCGTCCCCGCCCTTGCGTGCCGCGCGTGCGTTCGCGAACTCCTCCGCCCGCTCGCCGTCTGTGAACGCGAAGAGGTACGGCCGCCCCTCGTACACTCCCACGAGCGGCTCCGCTTCACCCGCGTGATCCACGCCGACGAAGTACCACTCCTCCAGATGGAGCGAGGCCTTCCACAGGTCGTGCCGGGCGGCCTTGTTCACGAGGGATCGGGCGGCGTGGGCCATGGCGTCAAAGTCGGGTTGCATGTCCGAATGGTACTGCGCCACCGTACACTGTGCACCTGCATGCGGACCCGAATCCTCTATGCCCTGGCGGTGGTGGTCAGCTCGGCGTTGCTCAGCATCGCGATCGCGTGGGGACTGAAGCTGGGGTATCTCTTTGTTGAACAGATCCCGCATCACCTCGGGACTTTCGAGAGGGGCGGGGACTTGTTTATGTACCACGCCTGGGAGGGCGTAGGACAGATGAGTGTGACGGTCGAACACCTTCCTCCGCCGATGGGTTCGATTGTGGCCGCGGCAATACTTGACTCGTCTCTCGACTCCTCGCACACCGACTTCGAGGTGCCGGCGACGATCGTGGCAGAACCCGACCTCGGGCAGTGCGAGATTGCGACCGGAACCTACGGAGTTCCCTTCCGATGCATGCGGAGCTTCATCGTCGCCTCCAAAGGAACCGTGCCCAGGCTCGAGCGGGAGTACGAGCAGTTGGTGATCACGCGGAGCTCCCGCCCGTTCGGCCGGGCGTTCTCCGTCCCCCTCAAACCCCTCTGGCCCGGCCTTCTCGCGAACATCGTGTTCTGGGCCGTTGCGATTGTGGCTGCCTGCTTTGTCCCCGTGCCGATCCGAGCGATCATCCGGCGATGCCGCGGCCGCTGCCCCGGATGCGGCTACGACCTCCGGAATGAACTCGCGAAGGGATGCTCGGAGTGCGGGTGGGGCAAGAATGACCAGGACCGTGAAGGAGCTGTTCGTCATGACAGTCACGTTTGAAGATGTGCTCGCCGCGAGACAGCGGATCGCCCAAGGGGTCGCGAGGACCCCGTGCACCGAGTCGCTCGCGCTCTCGGAGATGTTCGGCTGCTCCTGCTTCTGCAAGCTCGAGTTCATGCACCGCACCGGTAGCTTCAAGGAACGCGGTGCCCGCAACGCGCTCGAACTCCTCGACTCCGTCCGGCGTCAACGCGGGGTGATCGCGGCTTCGGCCGGGAACCACGCGCTGGCGATGGCGTTCCACGCTCGGGAACTGAAGATTCCCGTGACAGTCGTCATGCCGCGGTTCGCGCCGCTCATCAAGCAGTCGCGCTGCCGCGCTTTGGGCGCCCGGGTCATGCTCGCGGGCGACAACATCGCGGAAGCGAAGCTCGCGGCGGACACACTCGTTGAATCCGAGGGGCTGACCTATGTCCACGGCTTCGACGGCGCCGAGGTGATCGCGGGTCAGGGCACAATGGGGCTCGAACTGCTGGAGCAGGTCCCGGATCTCGACGCCGTGATTATCCCGGTGGGCGGCGCGGGTCTGATCGCCGGCGCGGGGCTCGCGATCAAGCACCTCCGGCCCTCCGTCGAGGTGATCGCGGTCGAACCCCGCCACGCCCCGAGCTTCAGCGAGGCGTTGAAGGCAGGGAAGCCCGTTGCGGTGGCGATGCGGCCGACGCTTGCGGACGGTCTCGCGGTGCCGCGGATCGGTGACCGCGCGTTCGAGATCGCGCGACGCGTGGTGGACCGGACCGTGCTGGTGGGCGAGGAAGAGCTCGCGCTCGCGGTGCTCCGGCTGGCGGAACTCGAGAAGGGCGTCGTGGAGGGCGCGGGGGCCGCACCACTGGCCGCG
>JBEIUO010000633.1:0-2492 GCA_040374335.1 Phycisphaeraceae bacterium | reverse complement strand
GCCAGGCCGCGGAGCGCAGGCACATGGCCCCGGCGCCCCTCGCGGCGCGGTCGCAGGCGTTGCGGTGTCCGCTCAGGACGCCCTGACCGGGGGCGGTGTAGTTGGCGCACACGAGGACTTCGGTGCCTCGGGCTTGATCCGCGATGGTGCCGGCTTGGTCATCGGTTGCGCCGATGAGGGCGAGCATGGCCCCGCCGCCGCCGGCGCGGGCTTCGGGGGAGTCGGCGGCATCCTGCATCGCGCGGCCGCGGAGGGTGACGAGTTCTAGTCCGTCCTCGAACGTGATCGCACCCGCGACGACGAGCGCCGTGTATTCGCCCAGGGAAAGCCCGGCGGTCGCGGCGAGGGGGGCGTCGGCGGCGGTGGCTCCGGCCTTGGCGAGGAGGGCTCGCCAGCAGGCGATGGAGGCCACGAAGATCGCGGGTTGGCTGACGTCGGTCTGGTTGAGGCGTTCGGCGGGGCCTTCGAAGCAGAGGGAGGACAGCGGGGCTCCGAGGCGGTTGCCGAGCAGGCGGTCGGCGAGGTCAAAGGTGGCGCGGGCCTCGGGGGAGGCCTCGAACCAACCCTTACCCATCGACACGGCCTGGGCACCCTGCCCGGGGCAGAGGATGATCTGGGGTACGCTCATGGATGTGCAGTGTATCGCGGGTCGGGCTCGGTGACTCAGAGCTGCCAGAGGCTGCTGCCCCAGGTGAGGCCGCCACCGAAGGCGAGGAACATGATCTTCATTCCGGGCTGGACGCGGCCGGCGGCGGCAAGCTCGTCGAGGCAGAGGGGCACGGAGGCGGCGACGGTGTTTCCGAAACGACCGATGTTGACGTACAGCTTCTCTTCAGGGAGGTTGAACCGTTCGCGGGCGGCGGTGAGGATTCTGGCGTTGCTCTGGTGGCAAACGTAGAGGTCGACATCTTCGGCCTTCACGTTCGCCTTGTCGAGGGTTTCGGCGATGAGGTTCGGGAAGGTGCTGACCGCGAACTTGAATACGGCAGCCCCGTTCATGTGAACGTGTCCGATGTCCTCGGGGTTGGGGTCTACGCCGGGGGGGAAGTCGAGGGAGCAGTGGGGGACGTAGATTTCTCGCCAACCCTTGCCGCTGGCGTGGATGGACTGGGCGAGGATTCCCTTGGAGGTATCGTCGGTGGCTGTGAGCACGACGGCGCCGGCGGCATCGCCGAAGATGATTGCGGTGCTGCGACCGGCGGTGGTGTAGTTCATGAACTTGGAGAGGGTGTCGCAGCCGACGAGGCCGATGGTGTTGTACCCGCCGGAGCGGATCATCTCGTGGCCGACATTGAGACCGAAGACGAATCCGGAGCAGGCGGCATTGAGATCGAACGCGCCGGCACGGGTCGCGCCGATGCGGTCGGCGATAAGGCATCCGGTCGCGGGGCATTCCATGTCCGGGGTCATCGTCGCGACGATGATGAGGTCGAGGTCCTGGGCGGGGATGTTGGCGGAGGCGAGGGCCTTCGTCAACGCATCGGCGCTGAGGGTCGAGTTTCGTTCGCCTTTTTCTTTGTCGACGATGTAGCGGGTATGGATACCGGTGCGTTGGACGATCCACTCGTCCGACGTGTCCATGATCTTCTCAAGATCGGTGTTGGTGAGGGCGCGAGAAGGCAGTGCCGAACCGGTACCGGCGATTCGAACTCCGCGGGCCGGCCGTGCGATAGTCATTCTCGAGACTCCGTCAGGAGGACCGGGCCTGGGGTCAGGTGCCCGCCGTCTCTCTGGATGAAGGGGTTGAAATCACTGGACCCGCAGGTTCGGGGGCGGGGCCGACTTCGGCGAGGCGCGAAACGATGGCCTCGTTCACGCCCGCGTTGACGAAGTTGCGGCAGTTGCGGATCGCGGCACGGATGGTGCGGGCCTCGCTGCTGCCGTGCGCGATGAAGCATGCGCCGTTCACGCCCAGGAGAGGTGCGCCACCGTGCTCGTGGTAGTCATTCTTGGCGTAGATCGACTTGACGATGGGCTCGAAGTCGAGGGCGAGCTTGGGGTTCTGGGAGAGAATCTCTGCCGCGATAGCTTTGAAGAGGCTCTTGGCCATTCCCTCGATCGCCTTGAGGAGGGTGTTGCCGACGAGTCCGTCGGTGATGACGACGTCAGCCATACCTTCGAAGAAGTCGCGCCCTTCGACGAAGCCGA
Source organism: Phycisphaeraceae bacterium (assembly GCA_040374335.1). Taxonomy (GTDB): domain Bacteria; phylum Planctomycetota; class Phycisphaerae; order Phycisphaerales; family UBA1924; genus JBEIUO01. Next base: position 344 of record JBEIUO010000633.1, on the reverse strand, counting down.
CGAAGTTCAGGGAGGGTGTGCCCTTGAGGAGGTCACGGGTTTCCTTGATGATGCCGGTGCCCTTGCCCTCTTCGCTGCCGATGTTCATCAGGCCGATGCGAGGCTTCTCGATCCCAAGGATGTTCTTGGCGACGACGTCGGCCATGATGCCGTATTGCCAGAGGTGGTCGGCCTTGGGTTCCGGGTTCGCGCCGGCGTCGATCAGGACAACGGGTCCGGCGAAGCCGGGGACAGTCACTGTGATACCGGGGCGGATGACGCCGGGGATGCGTCGCATGTGGAGCATTGCCGCGGCGACGCAGGCACCGGTGTTGCCAGCGGAGACGACACCGTCGCAGCGGTTG
>JBEIUO010000124.1:0-6725 GCA_040374335.1 Phycisphaeraceae bacterium | reverse complement strand
CCCGGGACGCGCCACCTCAACTGCCCCTACTGCAACGGCGAGAACGAAATCCCCGAGATCGACGCCACCGTCGAAGAACTCGACTTCGGCCGCATGATGGCCGACCTCGAAGAATCCGCCGAACTCCAGGACCAAGTCGTCGTCCACTGCTCCTCCTGCGGCGCCGACTGCGAGATGGCCCCCAACACCACCGCGCAGTCCTGCCCCTTCTGCGGCAGCAACATCGTCGCCACCGGCCGCTCCCAGAAACACATCAAGCCCAAGAGCCTCCTCCCCTTCAAGATCGACCGCAAAGGCGCCGCCGACCGCTTCCGTGCCTGGATCTCCTCCCGCTGGTTCGCCCCCTCCAACCTCAAGAAACACGCCTCCATCGAGGGCGACACCGCCTACTCATCCGCCACCGGCCTCGCCGGCCTCTACCTCCCCCACTGGACCTTCGACGCCAAAGCCACCACCACCTACGCCGGCCAACGCGGCGACGACTACACCGTCACCACAGGCTCCGGAAAGAACCGCCGCACCGAGACCCGCACCCGCTGGCGCTGGGTCTCCGGCACCGTTCACAACACCTTCGACGACACCCTCGTCCCCGCCTCGAGCTCCCTCCCGCGCGAGAAGCTCGACGCACTCGCCGACTGGGACCTCAAAGAACTCGTCCCCTACCAGGACGCCTACCTCAGCGGCTACCGCGCCGAGAGCTACACCATCGACCTCCCCAAGGGCTTCGAGCTCGGCCGCGCCATCATGATCGATCGCATCGAGGCCACCATCCGCTCCGACATCGGCGGCGACCACCAGCGCATCACCACGATGAACCCGAAGTTCCGGGACATCACTTTCAAGCACATCCTGCTCCCCCTCTGGATCTCCGCCTACCGCTACAACGGCAAGCTCTTCCGCTTCTTCGTCAACGCCCGCACCGGCTCGGTCAGCGGCGAACGCCCCTACAGCCCGTGGAAGATCACCGGCGCAGTCATCGCCGGCCTCGCTCTGATCGGCCTCATCATCCTGCTCGTCAACAAGCAGTGATATTATAAGTTACAACTTACATACGACGCAGCACCGCCCACGTCGTCCCCAGGCTCCAGTTCGGATCCTGCGACAGGTCCCGCCCGTCCGGCATCACCACCCGCGGCACGCCCTTCTCGTCCACATCCATCTGCTCCACCTCAAGCCCGTTCCGCGCCCCACGCTCGGTGATGAACCGCTGCGCATCCATCGCGCCAAAGAACCACCGGTGCCGATCGTTCGGCTCATCCACCGGCAACCCGTACTGCCGGAACCTCGGCCGATTCTCCGCCGCCACAATCAACAGATTCCGGTACGGATTCGGCAGCGACACAATCACCCGCGACGCGCTCACGCGGCACAACTCATCAAACACCGCGTGCACCCGGTCCAGGTGCTCCAGCACGTCCGTGCAGATCACCGTGTCAAACGCCCCCGCCTCAAACGGAAGCGGCTGCTGGTCCAGGTTCAGCACGATGTCCGCCGTGCCCACCATGTCCACCCCAACATAGCTCGCCCCCGCCGGCAGGTGCAGCGACACCGCCTTCACGTCGCACCCAACATCCAAAACCCGCCCCCCGAGAATCGACGCATACTTTTCCGCGATGTACCGCGCCTTGCTCGGCCGGTCGGTGTACTTAAAGGTCGTGGCATACCGCTGAGAGGTCGTGGAGCTCATCCCTCCAATATCGACCCAACCCCGCCCCGTTCCTTCCGGATTTCAGTTACTTCAGCTCCACATCCCAGTACGCGTGGTCGAGGAAGGCCATCCAGGAGCGGTACTTCGCGTTCCCCAGGCGGAGCGCGATCAGGGGGTTGCGCTTCGGGCGCTCGGGCTTCCTGATCAGCTTCATCGAGGCCTGGTCCGGCGTTCTGCCGCCCTTGCGGGCGTTGCAGCGGATGCAGGCGCACACCAGGTTGTCCCACGAGTCCCCGCCGCCCGCGGCCCTTGGCTTCACGTGGTCGATTGATAGGTCCGCCATCGGGAAGTGCTTCCCGCAGTACTGGCACTGGTTGCGGTCCCGCGCGAAGAGGTTTCGGCGGTTCAGCTTCACCGTCTGCTCGGGCAAACGGTCGTAGCCCAGTAGGCGGATGATCCGCGGCACCGCGATCTCCATCCGCACCGTCCGCACCCAGTCTGTGTTTGTCCCCGCGAACTCTTCGCGGATCGCCGACAACTCCGCCCATGACTCGAAGTCGTAGTTGATGAACTGCCCGTTCACCTCGCAGGCGTCCGTCACCGGCTGTCCGCGCGTGTCGACGTGGATCACCTCGGCCAAGTTCCGCGCGAGCATGCAGAACGCGCGGCGGGCAGAGACGATTCGCATCGCCATGTACGCCTTGTTCAGAACCAGTACCTTTGAGTTCAGCGCCTCGGAGCGGACGACCCCGAGGGGCAGTGTGTCCCCCTCGAAGTACTCGAGCTCATCCGCGCCGCTCAGGATGTCTCCATCCCCGTGGTGCATGGACAATCTCCCGGGCTGGCCTGTGCCTGCCCGGACAGTATTGTTATGACTTTCGGCCTCCGGATCAAGCGCCTTCAGTGGCAATGGCCAGGGAACCTCGCCCGGGGCGGGGTTTCTCGGCCCGGGGGGGCCCTTTAGTGCCGAAAGTGCCGGACGCCCGTCGTCAGGCAGGTCACGCCGCGGGATTCACACAACGCGAACGTTTCGGTGTCCCGCTTGCTGCCGCCGGGGTGGATGATCGTGCCGACCCCCGCGTCGACGAGCACCTGGGGGCCGTCGGCGAAGGGGAAGAAGGCGTCGCTGAAGGCGACCGCGCCCTTGGTCAACGTCCCGGCCTTCTCGCAGGCGAGGCGGCACGACGTGAGGCGGTCCATCTGGCCCGCGCCGCCGCCGAACATCCGCACCGCGCCGGCGCAGTTGGGCGATGCGCCCCCCACCACTACCGCGTTGCTCATCAGGGCGCGGCAGACGACCTCGAGGAATGCCGCAACTCGCATCGTCTGCGCCGCGGCCTCTGGGCCGGCGCGGCGTTCGTAGGTTGTGGCGTTGACCGCGTCGCGTTCCTGGACGAGCAGGCCGCCGGCGATGGAGCGCATCTCGATGCGTTCGCTCTGGCCGCCACTGATCTCACCGACCGCGAGCAAGCGGACGTTGGCCCAGCGGGTTCGGAGGGCGGTCACCGCGGCGCTCGAGTAGGACGGGGCGACGATCACTTCGAGGAAGACGTCCTTCTCGCACAGCCGCAGCGCCGCGGCTTCGTCGAGGGGCTTGTTGATCGCGAGGATGCCGCCGTAGGCGGCGAGGGGGTCGCCGAGGATGGCCTCGTTGACGGCGTCAAGAGGAGTGGATGCGAGCGCCGCGCCGCAAGGGTTTGCGTGCTTCACGACGCACGCGCCGACCGCGCTCGCGTCGACGCGGGCCAGGGCGCGGACGAGTTCGAGTGCCGCGGCGGCGTCGTTGATGTTGTTGTACGAGAGTTCCTTGCCGTGCAACTGCTCCGCGCCGGCGATGCTGGGGCCGTGCGTGCGGGTGCCGGCGCGGTAGAGGGCGGCGGCCTGGTGGGGGTTTTCGCCGTAGCGAAGGTCTTCGGCCTTCACGTAGGTGAGGCTCATGAGAGGCGGGAAGGTGGCGTCGGCGCGGCGGGTGAAGTGGGTGGCGATCGCGGCGTCGTAGCGGCTGGTGACGCCGAATGCCGCGGCGGAGAACTCGGCGCGGAGGGCACGGGTGGTGCAGCCGGCGTGCTGGTCCATTTCGGCGAGGACTCGCTCGTACTGCGCGGCGTTGGTGACGATGGTGACCCACTCGAAGTTCTTGGCCGCGCTGCGGACCATGGAGGGGCCGCCGATGTCGATGTTCTCGACGGCGTCGGCCTCGGTGCAGCCGGGCTTGGCGATGGCTTCTTCGAAGGGGTAGAGGTTCACGCAGACGAGGTCGATGGGGGAGATGCCGTGCTCGCGCATGGCGTCGACGTGCGAGGGTTCGTCGCGGACGCCGAGGATGCCGCCGTGGACCTTGGGGTGGAGGGTCTTCACGCGGCCGTGCATGATTTCCGGGAAGCCGGTGACGGCGTCGATCGGGGTGACGGGGATGCCGGCGGCCTTGAGCGCGGAGGCGGTGCCACCGGTGGAGATGATCTCCACGCCGCGGAGGGAGAGGGACTTGACGAAGGGGATGAGCCCGGTCTTGTCGCTGACGCTGACGAGGGCACGCCGGATGTTCACGAGTTCAGCCATGGGCAGAGCGTAGGGAGCGAGTCCCCCCTCCTGTCTACGTTCGCCAACGGGCGAGGAGTGTGGATGCACCGGCGGCGACGAGCATGCCGGTGCCGACGAGCCAGAGTGCCGCGGCGGACATCGCGTCCATGCGGAGTTGGTGGAGGTCGTTCAGCAGGCGCTGCGCGAGGCTTTGCAGGCCCGGGGGCTGAACCATGACTGAGGATTCGATTTCGTGGAAGCTGAGGACGCCAGCGATGATCGCTGCGGCGGCAAGGAGGGGGGCGTTTGCCATGCCGCAGGTGGTTAGCCAGCCGCGTAGGCCCGGGACGCCTTCGATGCGGCGGATTTCGGAGAGCTCGCGGGGTTCGGTGGCGGCGGCGAGGGAACCGGCGAGGACGCCGACGAGGCCGAAGCGGGCGATGTGTGCCGCGATGAGCGGGAGTACGGAGTCGCCGATGGCCGGGGGGAGCTTGAGGGAGGTGACGGACCACGCGCAGCCGACGAGGATGCCGGGAACGAGACCGGAAGCAAGGAGAAGGAAGATCGCGGCGCGACGCGTGATGCTCCGCGGGGCGTTCGCGGTTGCGCCCACGAGGACGGCGATGGCGCCGACGGCGAGGGCGGTGGAGGTGGCAACGCCGAGGCTGGTGGCGACGGCCTCGCCGTTGAGGCGCCAGAAGGTCCAGAGGGCGGAGAGTTCCTTGAGGTTTGCCGCGAACAGACCGAAGGGGAGGAGCACGCTGAGGGTGAGGACGATGACGAGGCCGACGATCGGGAGCCGGCCGGCGGGGCGGGTGGATTCGTCGGCGGAGGCGACGCGGTTGAGGTTGGTGAGGCGGCCGGAGATCCACCATGCGGCGATGATCGCGGCGACGACGGAGGTGCAGGTGGTGGGCCAGGTGGCGAGGGGGTTGGCGGTTTCCTGGAGTTGGAGCCAGGTGACGATGGCGGCGGTCTTCACCTGCGCGAGGTGGAAGGGGATGGCGGAGCCGAGCATGACGAGGAGGACGAGGAGGAATGCGCCCGCCGCGCCGGGGGCGATCATGCGGGCGAGTTCAAGGGCGCGCCGGGGTTTGGGGGCGTCGAGCGCGAGGGCGTCGAGGACGTTGGCGTCGAGTCGTCTGATGGATGCGCCGAGCGCGAGAGAGGCCAGTGGCCAGGACCAGAGCGAGAGCGCGAGGAGGGCGGTCAGGCGGCCGGCCATCGCGGCGGGGGCGGTGTCACCGGCGGCGGAGAGTTCGGAGAGCCAGTTGCCGAGCGTGGAACCGGGGGCGCGGAGGAGCGTGTAGCCGGAGTACGCGAGGTACGTGGGGAGGAGGAGCGGGGTGAGGATGAGCGGCGCGGCGAGGGACCCTCGGCGGGCGATGAGGATCGCGCCGGGGATGGCGAGGACGAGGGCGAGGAGTGCGACGCCGCCGGCCCAGGCGAAGGTCCACGCGATGAGGCGGAGGCCGGGGAGTTCGAGGGTTGAGCCGAGGGGGGGTGAAGAAAATACGACGGTGGCGAAGGGGCCGAGGACAATTGCCGCGGCGAGGAGGGGGAGCGCAAGGCGGGCGGGGTCCCGCGGTTTCATGGCTAGATGACTTCGACGACGAACTCGATCTCGACGGGTGCGCCGAGAGGGAGGGCGACGGAGCCGACGGCGGCGCGGGCGTGTTGGCCGGCGTCACCGAAGATTTGAGCGAGGAGTTCGCTGGCGGCGTTGGTGACCTTGGGCTGGTCGTAGAAGCCGGGTTCGCTGCAGACGAAGACGCCGATGCGGACGAACTGCTTGACGTTGTCGAGGGAGCCGAGGGCGGCCTTGATGTTGGCGAGACCGTTGAGGACGCACTGGCGGGCGCAGTCGGCGGCCTGTTCCATATTGACTTGGTTGGGGAGGGAGCCCTTGGCGATGAGCTGGCCTTCGCGCATGGGGATCTGGCCGGCGATGAAGAGGAGGTTTCCGGAACGACGGAATGGGAGGTATGCCGCGACGGGCTTGGGCGCGACGGGGAGGGAGAGGCCGAGTTCGGCGAGGCGAGCGTCGATGTTCATGGGGAAGAGTAGAGAGAAAGCAGCAAAGCTCAAAGCAGCAAAGCAGCAAATTCGGAAGGGGCGGATGGTCGGTGCGCGGCGTGTGCGCGGAGCTCGGAGCTAAGAGGCTTGTCGTTGTAGGTGGGTGAGTTCGGGCGTGGACAGCGGGAGCATGGGGGAGGAAAAAGCCGCGCCGAGCGCGGGGGAGGAGGGGAACGAGGGGGTGGAGGTAGGAGAGGGGGTGGAGGGCGTGAAGGCCGCGGAGGGAGTTTGGTGGGTCTGCGGGGACTTCGCCGCGGACTTGGTCAGGGGTTTGGGGGTGTGCATAATGTATAGGAGCTCTTCCGCGAGGCTGGTGGAGTCGAAGAGCCGGCCGAATCGGTCGATGTCTGTGGTGGAGGCGGTTGGCGAGGAGGCGCGGGTTTTTTTGACGAGGGCTAGGAGATTTTGGAGGGTGCCGGAGGCGCGCGGGGGGGCGCGGCGTTCGTTGAGTGCCGCGATGGTGGCGATGGCACCGGCGATG
>JBEIUO010000771.1:0-1810 GCA_040374335.1 Phycisphaeraceae bacterium | reverse complement strand
GGTTTCGGCACAGTTGATCTTCGCGGGCCTGGTGGCGATCACCGCGTTCCTCACGCCCTCGTTCCAGAGCACAACGGCCCCGATGGTGGCCAATCACCGGCGGATTCGGGCGATGACTGCCGCGGCGGTTCATGCGGGGATTCTTCAGCTGTTCCTGGGCGCGATGTACCGGCACTTCCGGGACGGGCCGGGGGGCGGGCACGCGCTCTGGAGCCACGTTGGGTTCTCCGTCGTCGTGCTGATTCTCGGGGTGATCGGCAGCGCGTTGGCCTCGGGTGTGGAGGTCGAGGGTGAGAAAGAGCATCCGCTGATTGGATCCCTCCGCCGGGCGGGCCGGGTGGCGATTGTGCTGGTCGGACTCCAGTTTGCATTGGGATGGGCGGCCCTTTTCCTGGGTGGCAAGGGGGTCGCGGCGCCCACAGCCATGCAGGCCGTTCTCAGGACCGCTCATCAGGCGAACGGGGCCCTGATGCTGGCGGCGTTCACGTTTGCCGCGGTGTACGCGAGGCGGCTTTCCTGGGTTTTGACCCGGGCCAAACCGTAAAGAGAGATTGACGGGCCGAGAATCCGATAGATACTGGCGGGGGCGCTCCGCGGGGTGGTAACCGCGCAACCTTCGTGGTCACTGAGTCTGGGGTGCAATCCGGGGGCCCCACGTGGCGTTAGACAGGCGGATCGCACCGTACGCACCCGAGGGACTATCCATGCAACCCGAATCACGCTCTGGCACCCGCGGTCGAGCTGTCGCGAGCCTGAACCCGATCAAGGCGGAAGACTTCGGCTACGCGCAGGCGCGGCATCTGCTGTGGCGTGCGGGGTTCGGCGGGACGCCGTCGCAGATCCAGAAGCTGGTGTCGTGGGGACCTGAGAAGTCGGTCACGCACCTGTTGGAGGGAACTCCGATCGAGGGTGAACCGGCATCTTTCGCGGAGTTTGACCGCGACATCATGCGGCCACCGACGGAGGAGGAGCGGGCTGCCGCGGCGGCGGCCAGGCGGGCGCAAGATGAGGATCTGGTTGCGAAGCTGCGGGCCGAACGCCAACTGCGTGAGCGTCAGGACCGCCAGCAGATGGGGGAGGTCCAGAAGTGGTGGCTGCGGAAGATGATCGAGACGCCGCGCCCGCTGCAGGAAAAGATGACGCTCTTCTGGCACGGGCTGCTGGCGACGAGCTACCGGACGATCGAGAACTCGTTCCACATGCTGAAGCAGAACGAGATGTACCGGGCGCACGCGACCGGGAACTTCGGCAAACTGCTGTTCCAGTTGATCCGTGATCCGGCGATGCTGGCGTACCTGGACAACAACGACAGCCGCAAGGGTCGCGCGAACGAGAACCTGGCCCGCGAGATCATGGAGCTGTTCGCGCTAGGCATCGGCAACTACGGCGAGAATGACATCAAGGAAGGCGCGCGTGCGTTGACGGGCTACACGTTCGCCGACGACGAGTTCGTCTTCCAGCAGAACAACCACGACACCGGCGAGAAGACGATCCTCGGGCGGAAGGGGAACTTCGACGGCGACGGTTTCGTTCGGATCATCCTCGAGCAGCGTGCGTGCGCTCAGTACCTCTCGCGCAGGGTCTATGGGTTCTTCTGCGCCGATGTTCCGCCGGACGAGCGGGGCGGAGAGAAGAACCTGGACGACGCGCAGCGGGCGGCGATCAAGGGCATGTCGTCCGCGTTGTTGGCCTCGAAATACGAGCTGAAGCCGATGCTCGAGAAGCTGTTCCTCAGCGAACACTTCTATTCGCCGCGGTTCATGAACGAGCAGATCAAGAGCCCGGTGACACTGGTGGTTGGCGCGGTGCG
>JBEIUO010000557.1:0-2808 GCA_040374335.1 Phycisphaeraceae bacterium | reverse complement strand
GAGACGTCAGGCTGAAGAAGGAGGAGAAGGTCAGCATCGCAATGGCCATCTACATCACGCTCGAGGCCATCAACGAGATGGCCCCTACGGGATGTGATGGAAAGCCTGCGGAACTGGCTACGCAGCTCGGGGATCACGTCGTGGCGATCCAGCCGCTGCTGACCCAGATCCTCGAGCGCTTTGGCGCACCCCTCCCCGATCTTCCTGAGGTTGATGCCGAGGAGGGCTGCTGTCTCTGCGGCAACAAGCTGGAGCACGAGGACTACAACTGATGCGGAGGTTCACCAGACTGACGCAAAAGGATCGCTACGCGTGGGCTTCCAAGGCCTCCATGTACAGAGGAAGCCTCTGGACGGGGCACAAAGCCTCGGTCACGCCCCCTGGCAGGGACTACGTGAACTCCGGCTACTGGGTTTACATCCTCGGTTTCCGGTTGGCGCGGTCGGAGGTGATTGATGAAGACTAGGTATGACTTCACCCCACGAAGCCTTGAGGTGGGGCGTGGCTCTTACTGGGAAATGAAAATCCGAGGGCAGTTCGACATCGACGTGTACGAGGACGACCCTGACTACATCGCGTGGACACTAGGGTTCAGACTCGTTCGAGACACACAAGGAGACGCAGATGCGAAGGAAGGCTGAGATCTTGGGGGCGGAGCAGAAGTGCTTCGACCTGCTCTGGTACATCCGCCACAAGTCGTTGGAGATGCCGGCAGGGACACCTGACGACATCGTCGCACAGGCGAACGAGAAGGCAGCGGAGATGGAAGCAACGCTGGACAAGGAGTACCTCGCGGACCTGCTCAGGTTCGACTACGAGTACGGCATGCTCTGTGGGCGCCTCGTGGCCCTCAGGTGGATGCTCGGGATGGACTGGGATGAAGACGGCATTCTGGATACCTGATCAACAACCCGTCACGCAAACGCACGCAAGGAGAACAACGTCATGATGAATCTGCTGTTCGTGGAAATCGCGCCCGACCTGGTCACCAACGAGGAGTACTGGGCCTTCTGTGAGGCTACCGGTCGAGACAAGGGCAAGACCGTGGGCGGCCGCCCGAAGCAGCCGGTCACCAACGTGTCGTGGTACGACGCGATGGACTACGCCTGCTGGAAGGCTGAACAAGACGGGGTGCCGTGGCGTCTCCCGCTCGAGGAGGAGCTCAAGGCCGCGGAGCGTCTCATCCCTGAGAACGCTGACTTCTCGAAGTGGCCGCTTCCCGAGCTCCCGGACGTCGGGACGCATCCTGAGACGACCAACACTCTCGGCCACAACGACCTGGTCGGGGTCGTGTACCAGTGGACGATGCGTCCCGAGGACAAGGTCAAGTACGACAAGTCCTGGGCCGAGTACGTGGAGAAGCGGAACGCGGCGATCGCCGCTCAGGAGGGTGTTCAGCCCGATGGAGCGCCCGAGTCGGCTGGGTGAGTTTGACATGACCGGTCTGGTCGGATCAACTCGCGGCCGCAGTGAACCGCGACAATCCTGGCACATAGGTCGGACATTCAAGAGATGGGGCGGCACGCTCAGCGGTGAAGGCTTCAGTTTTCGCCTGACACGACACCAATGACATCTGGGAGGGGAGCCCATGAGAGAGACAATGGACATGAGTCATGGGCTTCCCCCCTTCTCCCCTGAGTGGGGGCACCCGGTGTGCCCTCCTCCGTGGGTATCCGATGACAAAGACGTCATCGTCGCGACCGATGGCGGGTACTGGAAACAAGAGGCACTCACTGGAGAGGCAGAACCCATGTTCACCTGCGTCCGCCGCGATTTCGTCGGTTTTCGACTTGTGAGGCAATCAACATGAAGAAGAGAGTGACCGTGAAAGGATCGTCATGGCAAGATGCGGCAGAAGACGCCGCGATCTCGTGCGGTCTCCCGAATACCGGGGGGCTGCTCAACGACGTCACAGGCTTTCGGCTGGTGCACGACAGCGCAGATCGCAAGTACAGAGGCAGCAGGTGGTTTGGGAGTCCGAATTATGCTCGGCCCCCGCACAGCGACAGGAGTACTCCTGACCTTAGCGGCCTGTACCTCAGCTTCCGGCTAGTGAGGGAGGCAGAATGAGCAAGGTACGAGGCTCGTACTACGTGGACGGGCGGCGGGGTATGACGTTGACAACCACAGACGATGACAAGCTCGTGGATGTCGGCTTCCGGCTCGTGCACGATAACGTGGATCAAGTGCGCCGGGGCGGCGGCTGGATCTACGACCCGCAGAACGCCCGCGGGGCGCTCCGCAGCGGCGTCGACCCAGCGAGCCGCTTCGGCAGCATCGGCTTCCGCCTCGTGTGGGATCGGCCATGAGAGATCTACGAGGAAGAGGTCATGCCTTTCCATTCCCCGGCGATGGAGCGGCCACGCTGGGGGCAGACCAAGAGCACGTCATGAACGGTACAGGCTTCAGGCTGGCGCACGACGACACGGGTCAGGTGTACCGCGGCGGCGGCTGGGTCGACGGCCCGCAGTTCGCCCGCGTGGCGTTCCGCCGCGGCGGCTACGGCCCCGGCGACCGAAACCGCTACCTCGGCATCCGCCTGACCGCGGACTGGAGCGGCAAATGAGACAGAAGTACAGGACGACCTGCTTTGCTGACGCGCTGGTGGACTACCCAGGGTCTCTCGAAGATGACCCCAAGTGGAGGGAGGAGGTGGTGGGGTTCAGACTGGTGCACGACGACGCAGAGCGGGTCGTTGCAGGAAGCGCAGGTCACTACCCGGCCAGGATCGCAGGCAAGATGGGCAAGGATTTGCTCCTTCCTCAGGAACTCAACATCGTGGTCGGCATCCGCCTCGTGGTGGACTGG
>JBEIUO010000347.1:0-3956 GCA_040374335.1 Phycisphaeraceae bacterium | reverse complement strand
TCGCGACCGGCGACAACGAAGCGGATGGGATCGGTGACGGGCAGCGAGTTGGCGAGAGCGCCGTCGGTGGAGAGCCAGACGACGATTTTGCCGTTGTTGTCGGGGAAGACGAAGGTCGCGGGGTTCAGCGCGATGACCCAGTTGGTGAAGGTGCCGCCGGGCTGGTTGATGTTGACGTTGAAGCCGGTGACTGCCGTGCCGGCGGGGATCAACTGGCCTGGGGTGACGTAGTCGACGGCTTCGTTGTACAGGCGAACCGAGAGGACGAAGGAACGGGTGGTGGTACCGAAGTTCTGGATCGGGATGGAGAACTCGGTGAGGCCGTTGGCGGTGGTTGCGCCCCAGGGACCGGGGTTGAAATCAAAGTCCTCGACGAACACGTGCGGCTGGAGCGTGTTGGTGGCGTTGAACGAGGCGAAGAACGCGCCGCCCTGGCAGAAGGGGTTGCGGGTGTTCTGGTAGACGAGGGCGCTGGCGCGTTCCTCGTAACCGGTGGCCTCGGTGCCATCCAGATTGATGTACCGGGTCTCCATCGGCATATCGACCGGCTGGGTCAGGGTCTGCGCGTGGGCCGCCGTCGAGATGGCAAGACCCGCGAAACCGACCAACATCGAAACAGACATTTTCATGATCACTCCTGTTGAAACACAACAACACGGCCCGCGGCACAATGCCGCGTCCGCTTCCGTTCGTACGGTCCCAGCCACGTTCACCCCGGCCCGGGCCCCGTCTAGATCTGTCAAAAACTGCCGCGCTCTCCCACCGGTTCCACGAACCGGAGAGACCGCGCAACGACCCGCTGTTCGGGCCAACCGTGATTCGCAATCCGCCTGTCAGGGTTTCTGAATTTTGAACAGATCACGCCGCCTTAACGGGCGGCGGATCGCGATGCCTTCCGCTCGCGCATCGATTCGACGAACTCGTCGAAGAGGTACCCGGAGTCGTGCGGCCCGGGTGAAGCTTCGGGGTGGTACTGAACCGAGAAGATCGGCTTGCCCTTGACCCGCAGCCCGGCGACCGTTCCGTCGTTCAGGTGGGTGTGCGTGACCTCGCCACCGCCGGCCACGATCGACTCCGCGTCCACCGCGAAGCCGTGGTTCTGGCTGGTGATCTCGACGCTGCCGGTGCGCTGGTCGAGGATGGGGTGGTTGATCCCGCGGTGGCCGAACTTCAGCTTGTAGGTCTTGCCGCCAAGCGCGAGCCCCAGGAGCTGGTGCCCCAGGCAGATTCCGAATGTCGGGAGGACACGAGATCCCTCGCGCCCCACGATCTGCTTCAGCGTCGCGATGGTGGATTCAACCGCGGCGGGATCTCCGGGGCCGTTCGAGATGAACAGGGCATCGATCTCCCCGCGGTCGTACATACCGAGGATCTCTGCCGCGGGCGTGTCGTGGGGGACGACGCGGACCTCGCACCCGCGCTCGGTGAGGTTCCGCAGGATGTTGCTCTTGGCTCCGCAGTCGAGGGTCAGCACGCGAAACTCGGCGGTTCCGCCGGAGCTTGGATATGCGGCGGGCTTCCAGTCGCCCAGCGTTTCGGTGAAGCTCTGGCCGGACGAGCATCCGACTCGCGGCACGAGGTTCTGGCCCGCCATCGAGGGGGCGTTCCTCGCGAGCTCGACGAGTTCGGTGTCGGTCAGATCGGTGCGGTCGGTCAGAACGCCAGCCGTTGAGCCGCCGGTGCGGAGGGTGCGGGTGAGGGCCCGGGTATCGATTCCCGACAGCCCCAGAACCCCGGCGTCGCCGAGGTAGGCGGACAAGTCCTGTGTTGACCGGAAGTTGGAGTGCAGTTCCGCCAGTTCGCGAACCACGAAGCCGGAGACCTGAACCTTGCGGCTTTCGATGTCGACGGGGTTCGCCCCGGTGTTCCCGATCAACGGGAACGTTTGCACGAGGATCTGTCCCGTGTACGAGGGATCCGTGAGGGATTCCTGATACCCTGACATGGCCGTGTTGAACACGACCTCGGCGGTTGAAACGATTCCTCGTCCGACCGCGCCGAAGGCGGTCCCGACGTAAATGCTCCCGTCGGTCAGTGCGAGCCGTCCGATGGGGCCGTGTCCTGGGGTCGCCGCTTGAGTAGTGTTGGGCATCGAAAGGCGAGTGTAGCGCGGTGTCCGACTTCTCTCTCTTCTCCGGCGATGATTCCGAGGCGTCCCACGTCGCGCAGACGTACGTCCGGGTCGTTGTCGAGCGGGGGATCGAGGGGGGTGCCGCCCCGGATGGCCTGACCTATGCCTGCCCCAGCCCCGCCCTGACCCCCACCGTGGGTGAGCGAGTGCTCGTACCGCTGGGTCGGTCCGGCAAGCCCACGGGCGGCTTGGTCGTTGAGGTCGGGGGTCCTGCCCTGCTGGGCGACCTGAAGCCGTCCCGCGTCAAGCCGCTCGCGGCGGTCACCGGGGCCCGGTTGCCTGAAGAACTGATCGCCCTCGCGCGGTGGATGGCCTCGTACTACGTCTGCCCGCTGGGGATGGTGCTGGCGGCACTGCTCCCGGCCGCGGTCAAGGCGGCGACGGGGACGAAGGACGTGGAGTTCGTGCGGTACTCGGAGTTGGGCCGCACGTTGCGCCTCGCGGGCGAGTCGGAGTCACTCCCGAAGTTGGGGAAAGCAGCTCGCGCGGCGTGGCTGCGGCTTGCGGGGAGCGGGGCGCCGCCGTTCCCGGCAACGCTGAAGTCGGTTTTGGGCGCGATGGAGATTAAGTCTCCGAAGGGCGTTCGGGATCTTGCTGCCGCGGGGCTGCTTGAGTTCTTCCACGAGCGGACGGTTGCCGCGGCACCGTTGCGGCTGGCGAGCGGGCAGGACGGGGCGGCCCCGACTCCGACGGAGGATCAGCAGCGGTTGATCGACGGGATCGGCGCGACGTTCGGGGCGTTCAAGGTTCATCTCATCCGCGGCGTAACGGGGGCGGGGAAGACCGAGGTGTACCTGCGGCTCATCGAGCGGGTGCTGTCGCTGGGTAAATCGGCGATCGTGCTGGTGCCGGAGATCTCGCTGACTCCACAGACCTCTGCGCGGTTTGTCGCGAGGTTTGGCGTGGAGCGGGTCGCGGTGCTGCACTCGGGCCTGACCAGTGCGCAGCGCAACCGTGAATGGACGCGGGCATCCACGGGCGCCGCGTCGATTGTCGTGGGCGCACGGTCCGCGGTGTTTGCCCCGATTCCCTCGCTGGGGCTGATCGTCGTGGACGAGGAGCACGATTCGAGCTACAAGCAGGACCAGCTCCCTCGGTACAACGCGCGCGACGTCGCGATCAAGCGGGGACAGATCCAGAACATCCCCATCGTGCTGGGCTCCGCGACACCGTCGCTCGAGAGCTGGGCCAACGCGATCGGCAATCGGTTCTGCCTGTGGGAGCTCACGCGTCGCGCGGGGGGTGGAGTGCTGCCCCTCGTGGAGGTCGTGGACCTTCGCGAGGAACGCCGGATGCGCGCCGCCAACCCGGACGAGCCACCAGGCCGCATCCATCAACTCGGTCCGACGCTCGAGACCGCGATCGATACGACCCTCCGCGATCGCGGGCAGGTCGTGCTGTTCCTCAACCGGCGCGGCTTCGCGCATTACGTCGCGTGCCCAGATCCCAAGTGCGGGTACACACTCGCGTGCGATCAATGCGACGCCAATCTCGTGCTGCACAAGGGTGCGCATCTGCCCGTTGGTCAACTGGTGAAGTGCCACCACTGCCTCGCGGAGAGCCTGGTCCCCCACTCCTGTCCGAACTGCCGCAAGAAACTCAACCCGTTCGGGGGCGGCACGCAGCGTGTCGAAGCGGAGATCTGCCGCAAGTTCGCGGCGTACGACATCGAGGAGGGTCGGACGCTTCTACGCCTCGATTCCGACACGATGCGCAACGCGTCGGACTACTTCGACGCCCTCGAGCGATTCGGGCGCGGCGAGGCGAGGATCCTGCTCGGCACGCAGATGATCGCCAAGGGCCTCGACTTCCCGGGCGTGCGGCT
>JBEIUO010000384.1:0-3760 GCA_040374335.1 Phycisphaeraceae bacterium | reverse complement strand
GGGGGGCACTTTTTGTGTTTAACGTTGCGCGCGGGCGGGGCTTGTGGGGTGGGGGGGGCGCGTAGGGGTGGAGGGTCTTGTGGGGGTCCTACCGTGTGTTCTTGATGGGGGCGGAACCAAAGGGGTTCGAGGCGGGGGCCCGAGAAGCCGATGAGAGAGGGGAGTAGGCCCCGAGAACCAGCAGGGAGCGACTTGACACGATGAACATCGACTTTTCGATCCTGTTCTCCCCGATGGGGGCGATGGCGGTGCTCGCCGCGGTTGTGCTCGTGGTCCTGGTGGTGATCCGGATCCGTGCGTCGCTGCTGGTGCTGGGGTTGATGTTGTTCGTGGGGGCGTTGGCGATCCCAGCGGAGGCGGCGAAGGACGCGGCGTCAACGACGACGTGGCTGACGCCGCTGCAGATGCAGCGGTCGTTGGTGTATCTGTTTTGCGGGTGTCTGCTGACGCTGTGCACGCTCGTGCACATCGGGCAGATCCGGGTATCGAGCGTGTCGGGGCTGGGGCTGCTGCTGCTTCTGGTGGCGGGGTACGCGGGGCTGATCAACTGCTACCACCTGGGGTTGGTGGAGGGGCTGGTCACCATCGTTTCGGCGGTCATGACGATCGGGAGCCTCTCGATCTTGCTGCCGAGCCTGATCCACACGTGGGAGGACATCTGCCGGCTGTTGCGGGTGATCGTGTTCACATCGATCGTGTACGCGATCGCGGTTGTGATCCAGCTGGGGATCAACCGGACACCTCTGGTGGCACCCAACGCGTTCCGGTTCCAGGGGATCTCGGGGAACCCGCAGTTCGTGGCGGTGCTGCTGGCGGTGGCGCTGACGACGACGGTTTTTCTGATTCTCAACGACCCGCAGAAGCGGTACAAGGGCGTGTACGTGGTGCTCACCTGCCTGAACGTGGTACTGCTCGGGTGGACGGGGTCGCGGACGGGCGCGCTGATGACAGTGATCGGGTTGACGTCGGTGCTGTACACGCGGCTTGGCAGGACGATCCTGATTGCGCCGTTCGTGATCGCCGGAGTCGCGGCGTTGATTCAGGTGATGGAGTCGATGGGGATCCGACTGGGGTTGGACCGGCTGACGTCGACGAGCGACACGCGGTCTGAGGCGTGGAGGAACCTGATAACCAACGCCCTCGAGAATCCGGTGTTCGGGGCCGGCACGAGGGGCGCGGGTGCTGCCGAGAACTCGTTTCTCCTGGCCACGGCCTCGTTCGGCTTCGGGTCGCTCTTCACTCTTTTGCTGCTGTCTGCGGCGGTGGCGGTGGTTTGCATGCGGCTGCTGATGATCCGGCGGAGGCTGGATCAGGGGGCGAGGCGCGTCGTCGATCTGATGATCGGGTTTTTCTGTCTTTACTTCGCGGGTTCGATGTTCGAGGGGTACATCATCGCACGCATCAACGTGATGCTGCCGCTCTTCCTGATCTTCAGTTCGATCACGACCCGTCTGTTCGAGTTCGAGGCGGCGAGCCAGCACTCGGGGACGTACAGCGAGGACCACGAGGGCACGGGGGTCTTCACGGAGAGCCCGGAGCAGGCGGCGTGACGGGGCTGCGCGCGGCGTTTGCATTGGCGAGGGAGGATCGGTCGCTGCACCGCGATCAGGTGCTCACCCGTGTGATCTTCACGACGCTGCGGGTGGGATCCTGGCTCCGCGAGCGCGTGGGATCGGCGGGGGGGGTCGGGCGGGTCTGGTTCAAGCTCTTCTACCTGCCGGTTGTGGTGGTCCACCGGAGCCTGTGCGTGCTCGCGGGGTGCGACATCCCGGTGGGCGCGCGAATCGGGCGGCGGCTGCGGCTGGTGCACGGGTTCGCGGGCATGTTCATGGCGACGCGGGCCGCGATCGGCGACGATTGCGTGTTCTTTCACCACGTGACGATCGGATCAAACTACCACACGTCGGACGAACCGGGCGCGCCGGTGATCGGCGATCGGGTCTTTGTGGGCGTGGGCGCGAGGATCATCGGGAAGATCGCGGTTGGCGACGACGCAAGGATCGGCGCGGGCGCGGTGGTGGTGACGGACGTACCCGCGGAGGCGACGGCGGTGGGGCCAAAGGCGCGGGTGATCGAGGGGAGCGCGAAGCCGTTGAAGAGCGGGACACCGCCGGCGTGAGGCTACTCGACGGGCTTGGGGAGCAAGAGGATTGCCCGCATCGGGCCGCGGAAGCGTGAAGGCCCCTGAGCGATGACGTCCTCGAGGTCGACTCTCAGGAGGGTCCGAGCGAGGGCGATCCACACGAGAACACAGACACCGCCGGAGACGAGACATCGTGCTGAATCGATGAACGAGGTCATCCACGCCTGCAGCGAACCCAGGCGAGAGAAGAGGTCGCCGACGACCTGCTGGGCGGGGCCGTATTCATCGAGCACGAAGGCGACGGGGATCGAGTTGAGCACCCACGGGCCGATCTGCGCGTAGTGGTCGACGATGACCCCGGCCGCGCCGGCGATGAGTGAGACGCCCCAGGCGGGGCCGGTCGCGCGGGCGAGTTGCCGGCTGTGCTGGTGGAGGGTCTTCATGAGGACGATCATGGCGACGCCTCGCCCGAGGATGAGGGCGAGGCCGGTGAAGATGACGATTTCACGAGCGAAGGGGTGTGCCGCGGCGGCGTAGACGGCCGCGATCATGAGCACGGCGCCTTCGAACCAGGTGGTGAGGGAGTAGCGGCGGGAGCGTTGGATCGCCATGAAGGTGGCGGTCGTGAGGCCGAAGGTGGCTTTCCAGGGGAAGAAGATGGCGAGGAGGATGACGGCGTCGGTGGTGGCGGACCACTTGCCGCGCCAGACGAGGTGTTCGAGGGGGTGGATGATGGAGGCCACGCCGACGCAGGCGAAGCAGGCGGCGAGCATGAGCGATCTGAGAGCGCGGAGGTAGGCCTGGGCCAGGCGTTCGGGTTCATCTTTCAGCCGGGTGAGCACGGGGAGGAAGATGACAAAGAGGTTGTTGGAGAGCATGGCACCGATCTGGCCCATGAGCATGTAACCCCAGAAGTAGTAGCCGACCTGCTGTTTGCCGGAGGGGTCGGACATGAAGAAGGGGAGCACGACGTAGGGGCCCCAATCGGTGAGGAAGTTCGCGACGGTGCCTTGGATGAGGGGCCAGGTCTCGGCGAAGATCTCTTTCCATCGCTGGATCTGAGGGGCGAGGCTCCAGGGCGCGTCGCGTGTAACGATGAAGCCGGCGATCGACTCGAAGACGGCGGTGAGAACGACGGGGAGCGAGAGGCTCAGCTCGTTGAATCCGCCCCACGCGAGCGCAACCGTGAAGACCTGGCGGAGGATCCCGGAGATGGTGAGGAGGGTGGTGAGGGAGCGAAAGCGCATCTGGGCGCGGAGGCGTGCCTGGGAGATAGCACCCGGTGTGCCGAGCGGAAGAGACGCGGCCATGACCATGAGCATGGGGCCGACGTGCGAGTCGTTCGCCCAGTACTTCCCGAGGGGGTACGCGAGGAGGGCCATAAGAAGGCCCGCGACCGAGTTGTACGTGAGGGCGATAAAGAAGCCGGGGCCGACATTCCGATCAAAGCTGTCGGTGCCTTTCTGGATAAGCCAGTTTGGAATAGAGGCATCACGGGCGAGCATGAGCAGGCCGGCGGCGGTGGTGGCGAGGGCGAAGCTGTTGAAGTGTTCGGGGAGGAGCCACCACCCGAGAAGGCCCTGAGCGATGGTGGTCGCGAGCTTGGAGATGATGGTCGCGAAGAACATGAGGGTCATCCCGCCGCCAACGGTGCGGCCGAGCGCGGCCTGCTGTGCC
>JBEIUO010000193.1:0-5628 GCA_040374335.1 Phycisphaeraceae bacterium | reverse complement strand
GGAGGGGGAAGAGGGGAAGCCGCGGGGGAGGAGGGCCGCTATATTAGTGGATAGACCACGGATGCCCAGCTGGGGCGAGCACGGAGAGCCGGCGCATGAGCGAAGACGCCCCCAACAATACCCTTTCTGATTTCAACAACTCGACGGAGCGTCGGGTTGTCGCCGTGAAGCGGCGGCTGATGCGGGAAGCCGCGGCAGCGATCCACATGTTGGAGGGGGCGATCCAGGCCCTGTTTTCGCTGGACCCTGAAGCGGCGAAGGCGGTGCGGCTGTCGGATGACTCGATCGACAACGAGGAAGTGGCGATCGAGCTCGAGTGCTACGAGATCCTGGTGCTGCACCACCCCTTTGCGAGGGAGTTTCGGGTGGTGACGTTCATTCTGCGGGTGAACGCGGACATTGAGCGGACGGCGGATCACGCGGCGTCGATCGCGAAACTGGTGGGGAAGATTTCGGCGCTGGGGCTGCCGGGGCCGAAGTGGCCAACGGCGTTGACGGAGTTGGCGGAGCGGGTGCCGGCGTTGTGCCACGAGCTGATGCGTGCGGTGGTGAACGAGGACGTGGAGGTTGCGCGTCGGATCGTGAAGACGGACCAGACCATTGACCAGCTGGAGCGTCGGTTGTTCGACGAGGTCATGGAGATGATGAAGCTGGCGCGTCAGGACGACAAGGAACTGGCGCTGGGGATGTACCTGTACCGGATGAGTCGCGAGCTCGAGCGGATCGGTGACTTGATGGCGTCGATCGCGGAGGACGTGGTGTATCTGGCGACCGGCGAGATCATCCGTCACGCGAAGAGGCGTGGGCGGACTGTCATTCGCTGAGGGATTTGGTGAGGGGTCAGCGGGCGAGCCACTGCTGGAGGCGGCGGTCGAGTTCGCGCGGGTCTGCGCCGTACAGGGACTTGAGGACGGCGGTGGGGTTTTCGCCTTCGCCGATGCGGCTCATCATGAGGAAGAGACGAACGTCGCGGTCGCCGTATGGGCCGAAGCGAAGTGAGTCCATGGCCATATGCGAGAGTCGGTACAGGCGGGTTTCCTGATCGCCGGAGGAGGCGGCACCGTCCCAGTTGAGGATGGCAGCGAAGACGGCTTTGTTCACGTCGCGTTCGAGGCCTGCGCGCCGGATTTCTTCGGTGTTCCAGACGCTTTCGGAGGTGGAGAGGGAGAGGCTCTCGGCCATTCCTTCCATAAGCCAGCGGGGTTGCTTGGGGAACGCGGCTTCCTGGAGGACGTGGATGTACTCGTGGCCGAGGACTTGCTCGGTGAGTTCGGGGGACATCTCGCGGAGGACCACCTGGTTGCCCTGTGAGACGCCGGGGCGGAAGGAGTTTCCGGCGTATCCGGAGAAGCGCTGCTGGTCTGCGATGATGAGGCGGACAGAGGCGGGAAGGAGCGGGCCGAAGACCTTTGCCGCGGCGGCGTTCATGCGGTCGGCGACGGGGAAGACTTCTTTCTCGAGTTGGCGGACACGGGCATCGGAGATTTGAGCGGCGGGGCCGAGGTCGAAGGAGAGGTTGAAGCGGGGGAGGATGAGGAAGGTCTTGCCGCGGAGGGAGAAGCGTTCGGGCTTTTTGTCGGGGTCGGGGGTTGAGGGGGGTGAGTCTTGGAGGGAGGCGAGGGCGGCCTTGGCGTCGCGCGAAGAGTGGGGGCGTTGTTGGGTGGCGTTTTCGATGGCTCCGAAGAGGGCCATCTGGAGGGAGTGCTGGTCGTCGCCGGAGGAATCGGGCTTCCAGGCGGGGTGCTCGCGGAGGAGGGGGAGGATGGGTTCGAGGAGTGCGGGGTCTTTCAGGCGTGCGAGGCCGGTGGCGGCGGCGGCGCGGATGAGAAGGTCCTGGTCGCGGAGGAGGGCGGTGAGGGGTTCGGCGGATTCTTCTTTGGGGCGGTCGGAGAGGGCGTAGGTGAGCCAGCGGCGTTCACCGACGGCGCGGCGGTTGGTGGAGCGGATGACGGAGGCGAGGGTTTTCGCGTCGGCGTGGCGGGCGAGTGCCGCGATGGCGGCGGGGCGGAAGAGGTCGGAGTCGGAGGCGAGAACCTGGAGGGTGCGTTTCTTGGCGGAGATGGGGTCGGAGGCCCAGGCGTCGTCGAGGATGGTGGCGAGTTGGGCGGTGTCGTTGGCCTTCCAGGCTTGTTCGAGGCGGGAGGAGAGATCGGGGGCGGGGTCGCGTTCGGGTTGCGCGAGCGCGGGTGAGGCGAGGGCGAGAAGGATGGTGAGGAGGAGGAGGGCGGGTGCGGGGCTCATGGGGGAATCGTACCACCGGGGAAAACCGTTGAATGGGGCTGAGTAGGGGTTGAGCGCGTGAGCGGGGATGGCCGATGTCGTTGTGTACATGGGAGGTCCTATGGGTGTGGTTGTTGCTGCGCAGGGCGATTCGGTGGTGAGTTTGGCGGCGGCTCATGGATGTCACCCGCGCACGCTGTGGGAGCACGAGCGCAACGCCGGGCTGCGCGAGGAGGAGCGGAGCGAGGCGGTGCTGCATCCTGGGGACGAGGTCTTTGTTCCGGAGTTGGTGGTGAGGGAGGAGGGGTGTGGGACGGAGGCGCGGCATCGGTTTGTGCGGAAGGGGGTTCCGAGTGTGTTCAAGATGCGGTTTCTGTGCGCGGGGATGCCGCGGAAGGGGCTTGCGTTTACGACGAAGCTGGACGGGGTTCACGGGCCGAGCGGACGGCTGAACGATGAGGGGTACGCGGAGTTTGGGATCGGGCCCACGATTTCGCGGGTGGAGATGGTGTTGGAGGGTGAGGCGGGGCGGGAGGAGTACGCGTTTGCGGTGGGGCACTTGGATCCGGTGACGCGCGTGAGCGGGGTGAAGCATCGGTTGAACAGTTTGGGGTATGGGTGCGGGGAGGAGAACGAGGAGATGACGGAGGAGTTGCGTGGTGCGCTGACGGCGTTTCAGTTGGCGCAGGGGTTGGAGGGGACCGGCGAGGCGGACGATGCGACGAGGGAGAAGCTCAAGAGCGTGTACGAAGCGGCGGCGAGGAGCTGAGCGATGCCGAGTGTGAACTGGATTGTGCCGTTGCGGCGGGCCGTTGTGCGGGGCGAGTGTTCGTATGTTGAGTTGCTGCGGGCGTGGGCGGCCGCGTTGCGGGAGTCGGGTGCGCGGGAGGGGCTCGCGCGGTGGTATCCGGCGGCGGGCGAGGGTCGGAGTCTGCGGGGTAGCACGTGGGTTGATGCGGTGATCGCGGGGATGGGGAGGGCGGCGGCTCGGCCGGCGTCGGTGGATCAAGGGAACACGATGGACCTGCCGCTGCCCGCGTGGGTGCGGCTGTGGAAGGGCCCGCGGCGGGTGTTGTATCACCCGGTGCCGGGGGCGGGGCCTGGAGATCCGGAGAGCGATGCTTCGCTGCGGTACGACAACGACAATCGGGAGGTGAGGAATCCGAGCGCGAGGTTTTATCCGGGCGATATTGTGGAGTTTCCGATTTTCCGGTTTCTGGCGGTGTGTCTGAACGATCGGTCGTCGTTGGCGCAGCAGTACATGGGGATGCGGTTCAACGGGCGGGGGCATCCGGCACTCGGGAACACGGTGCTTTTGTCGGATGGGTCGGTGCCTACGGGTGATGCGTCGCTGCACGACAACATACTGGCGATGCGGTTTCAGTTGTTGTTGAGCCTGGCGGTGGCGGGGTGGTACCACAGCGGGCCGGTGTGGTCGGGCGATACGACGGGGAGGATGGGAAGCTGGGGGCGCGAGCGGGTGTGGGCGCGCGGGA
Source organism: Phycisphaeraceae bacterium (assembly GCA_040374335.1). Taxonomy (GTDB): domain Bacteria; phylum Planctomycetota; class Phycisphaerae; order Phycisphaerales; family UBA1924; genus JBEIUO01. The sequence goes on along the minus strand of JBEIUO010000193.1, from coordinate 1,912 downwards.
TGATGTACGCGGGTGAGTTTGCGATCGCGGGGCGGACGAGATTGTCGGGGCGAGCGGTGGCGAACAGCGGGGATTTCACCCACACGACGAGCGCGGACCACAGCAACTTCTGGAGGTTCGCGACGTGGCACTGGGGGGAGGCGCGGGGTTCGCGGACGAGGCTCGAGAACGTGCCGACGACGGCGAGTCTGGCGCGGCTGCGGCCGGAGCAGGTGCTGACGCCGGGGTGGGCGTGCAGCCCGGCAACGCTGGCGCTGACTTACTTCATGCGCAATGCTCCGATTTCGGGGAGCGACAGCGTGAACGCGACGATGGGGGCGACGGCACCCACTGATCCGGCGATCCGGTTCATCACGCGGGAGCAGATCGTGGACGCGGGGACGGCGCGGGACGCGACCGCGCGGCCGGACCTGATTCCGTGCACGTTGGCGTGGGCGGATGGCCGGCGGAGCGCGTGGGGTGGGCCGGTGGGTGATGTGAACGTGGTGGGGTTGTCGGCGCACGAGCAGGCGTTCGTGAAGATCTTCCCGCCGTCGAGGTTGATGTCGCGGGAGTTGCCGGAGCACGGGCGGCCCTACATGGGCTTTTTGTCGGCGTTCAATCCGGTGACGGGGGAAGACTACTTCAATGCACCGGAGTTCGCGTCGGTGGGGCAGTTGTACCGGTTTGAGGCCTCGGGGACGTTGAAGAGGACCGCGGCGTTGCACGGCACCGAGACGGCTGAAGCGCCGCCCGAACTGTCGCGGGAGCGGTTTCCGATTCTGTACGGCGTTGGGCAGTTCATCTGGGAGCCGATCGCGAACAACACGGTGTACCTGAAGCAGCTGCGTGCGCCGTCGAGAACTGGGGGCACGGGCGGGCGCTTGGGGCGTGATCTGCCGCACCCGAACTACGGGATGTTCTTCTCTGAGCCGTCGGCGGGGCAGCGGCCCGGGATGTGGATGAACCGCATCATCGCGATTGATCTGGTGGGGAGCACGACAGACGACACGATGCGGCCGGGGAACGTGTACAGGCCGATCGTGATCGGCGCAAACACCGGGCGGGACACGCCGCTGAGTCGCAACGGGTCCGCGGACGACTACAAGAACCTGTACGCGGAGCGTGCGGTTCCGTTCATGACGTACGGCGAGCACGCGGCGGGGGCGGCGGCGATGTACCCAGTGGTGTCGGCGATTCGGGCGGATATCGAGGCGGCGAACGACTTCTACACGCAGAACGCGGAGCCCGTGGACGACTGGAGGACCGCGCGGCTGGCGGCGCGTCGGGCGACGCGTCGGGGGAGTGGCGGTACGGCGAGCAGCCCGTCGCCGTGAGGCGGGGGGATCAGCAGCCCGCATCCCACCGGTAGAAGAACGCGATGACATCGTCGCCGTCGGCACCGTTGGCGGCGTCGATGTCGGCGGAGGGGTCGCCCGCGTCCCACGCGCCAAAGAACGCGATGACGTCGTCACCGTCGACGCCCGACGAGCAATCGAAGTCGCCGATGCACACGGTTAGTGCGGCGCGGGATGTCGCGGCGGAGGTGCAGCTGTTGGCGATCTCGCACTCGTAGCTGCCCTCGGCGGAGGCGAGGCAGTTGGAGAGGAGGAGTGTGGGGGTGTTGCTGCCGGAGATGCCGGGGCCGTCGGTCAGGAGGTTGCCGTTGAGCGTCCAGCGGTAGGTGAGGGGACCAGCGATGCTGGTGCCCGCCGCGGTGAACGTTGCGCCGCCGCGAAGGCAGGTCGTCGCAGGGATGGGATTCTGCGTGATGGTGAGCGAAGCCGGGGGCGTGTTGCGCGGGATGATCTTCCAGACCTCGCCGGAGTAGTCCGCGATATAGATCTCCCCGGCGGAGTCCTCGCCGAACGAAGCGGGGGTGTCGAGCGTGCCGGACCCATTAGCGCGGAGCTGCGTGGTGATCTCCTGCTGG
>JBEIUO010000658.1:0-2395 GCA_040374335.1 Phycisphaeraceae bacterium | reverse complement strand
GGTTTCCGTGGAATCACGAGACGCAGGACATGCCCGTCGTGGGCGTGTCGCAGGTTCATGTGGAACCGTTCGCGCGTCGCCGCGGCGTCTCGACCGCGCTCCACAATGCGGCGGCTGCATGGCTTCGGTCGAAGGGCGACTTTCGGCTCGGATCTGGAATGGTCACGTCCAAGGAGAACGCGGCGTACTGGAAGAAGCTCGAAGCGGCGGGTGAAGCGAGGCGAACTGGGTCGGACGAGTGGCAGATGGTTCGGAACCCCAAGATCGTGTCGCTCGGCCCCCACGCCCACTTCGCCGCTGCTGGACTCGCCATGAACGCTCGATGGACCTCCCGCCGTCCCCGGAAGGCGACGTCCAGAAAAAACGCACCGCGTTGAAAAAAGTTGTTGCGCGCCGCGCTGGTCAGGTCATAACAGGAGGGTCCGGCGCGGTTGCCGGGGCAAGCGGCGAACAAGCCGCGAGGAGTGGATCATGGTCAACGGCTTCGGTTCTTTGGTGAACGCGCTCTCGGTGAGCGCGGCGGTCCCCGTCGTGGGCATGCCCGCGACGATCCTGTGCTGGACGGATCGCCACGGGGCGACCGTCACCTGGGTCTCGCCGTCGGGCAAGACGTGCCGGGTGCGCGAGTGCATCGCGCGCCGCATCGACAAGAACGGCATGAGCGAGGCCCAGGAGTACGAGTACTCCGAGAACCTCGCCGCGCCTGAGCGGGAGTTCCGGCTCGGCAAGCGGGGCTGGCGCTCCGCCGGGACGCGCGGCAAGGGCAACGGCCTGTCCCTGGGCCATCGGAGCGAGTACCACGACTACTCGTTCTGACCGGCCTGCCGATCGTTGTCCCACGCCCGACGCGCAGCGATGCGCGCCGGGCGTGCTGCGTTTCGCGCGCCGTGGCATCATCGCCGCCATGAGCAAGCGAACCAGCCGGACCCCGCGCCGCACGTCTCGAAGCCCACGTCGGAACCCGGAGGGCGCTTCGCCGCCGCTTCCGCCCGAGCCCATGTTCATCGAGAGCATCGGGAACGTGGACGACCACCTGTCGATGCCGGGGCAGTACTACACGACGACGGGCCAGCAGGCCTACCTCGTGGCGCGGTCGATGACGTGGCATCCGCTCGTGCAGCCGGGCGAGGAGACGTTCTTCGCAGAGGGATCCGTGTTTCACTGGACCGTGCTGCCCGAGGCAAAGAGCCCCGCGCCTGACGCTCCGCTGCCGGAGGAGCTTCTGAACGAGAAGGTGGAGATCGAGTACCTCACCGAGCAGTCGGTCGAGCGGATGGCGCGCAACGGCCGCCGCATGCGGCGCAACGACGAGGACGGCGGCGGCGAGGAGTGGGGCGTCACCGAGTTCTACTTCCTCGACAGGCTCGACGCCTACGACCGATGGGATTCCGCCTTCTGGCGCGAGCTTCTTCAGAACAGCCGCGACGCGGGCGCGACGCGCATCGATCTGTCCTCGTCTCAGGCGACTTACACGGACCCCAAGACCGGCGAGGCTCGACCGGCGATCCTGTGCGTCTGCCGCGACAACGGCTCAGGCATGGACCGCGACACGCTGAAGCGCGCGTTCTTCACCCTCGGCGGCTCCGTGAAGCCTGCGGGGGCCGTCGGCGGCTTCGGGGATGCCAAGGAACTGATCCTCGTCCCCTGGTACCGCTACGAGGTCCGCACGCGCGACCTGCTTGCCACGGGGCAGCACCAGAGGCTGTATGCCCCCGGCATCCAGTCGGGCCAGCCGTTCCTTCAGGGGACCGAGATTCGCGTGTGGATGCCCGTCCACAAGAGCACGAACGAGAGCTTCGCGCTCGGCGTGCTGGAGAAGAGCTACCTGAGCGGCATCCGGGTCTTCGTCAACGGCGAGCGCGTGGGCGCGGACCTGATCGGCGGCGACAAGGTCCGCGAGTACGAGATCACGATCACCAACTACACCGTCAACTGGGTGCAGGACGGCGAACAGCGGTCCCACACCTTCGCGTACTCCGACGAGTTCTACGACTTCAAGAACGGCCTGTACCGCAAGAGCATCCCGCACACGGAGAGCATCGAAAAGAAGCAGGTCGGCCGAATGGAAATCTGGCGGCAGCCACGCTCCAAGCGCAACGGTTGCTTCGTCCGCGGCTCGGGCGTGTTCATGTTCGAGAAGCAGATCGACACCAAGATCAAGGGCGCGATCTTCGTAGACATCACGGCTCCGCCGCGCGGCGTGTTCACCCGCAAGCGTGACGCGCTCGCCGCTTCGTCCTCCGCCGCGTCCCTGCTGAACGCCTACCTCGAAGAGCTTGCGGTCGATCCTCTCAGCGCTCTCAAAAAGGAGCGGGCCGAGCGCAACAAGCAGCGCATCATCTACACCGGCACTGGCCCGCTGAACGTCAGCGAGGGCGAAGGTGCCCGCGTGGCC
>JBEIUO010000572.1:0-2755 GCA_040374335.1 Phycisphaeraceae bacterium | reverse complement strand
GATTGACGGGGACGTCGCCCTGGATGACGACGCCGGTGGTGGCGATCTGCGTGGCGGTGGGGTAGGGGTCGGCGCCGGAGATGATCTGCTTGGCGCGATAGCCGGCGATGCCGGAGCGGACGCCGCCGAGTGCGGACTGGACGGCGGAGGCGCGGGCGTCGGAGGTCATGCCGCCGAACTGGGGCACGACGATCGCGGCGAGGATTCCGATGATTACGACGACGATCATCACTTCGACGAAGGTGAATGCGGATCGCGACGTTGGGTGGGTGGACAGGGTCATGGTGCGCAGTATCGGTCGGTTGGGAGCCGGGGTATCACCTCCTGCGGGGAAGCCTTGGTGGACGGCTGGCGGAGGTGCGACGTGTGCGGCGTGGAGGGGTTGAAGGGACTGAAGGGGAGGTTGGGTGGAGGGGGTGGGATCAGTGGTTGAGTTTGACCATCTGCCACATGGGGAGGAAGACGGAGAGGGCGACGATGAGAACGATGATGGCCATGGCGACGGTCATGATGGGTTCGATGACGGTGTTGATGTTCTTGAGGAGGTGGGCGGATTCGCGCTCGTAGTAGCGGGAGACGACTTCGCAGGCCTTGGAGAGTTCGGTGGAGTCTTTGCCGGCGGAGAGCATTCGGCGGGCGAACTGTGGGACGTAGCGGGAGTCGGCGAGGACTTCGGGGAGGCTCTGACCGCCGCGTAGGCGGGAGGCCATGCCGGTGCATTCGGTGACGAAGTTGGGGCGGCCGGTGGAGCGTCCGCCGATGTCGATGGACTCGATGATGTCGAGGCCGGAGGCGAGACCGATGCCGACGACGCGTGCGAAGCGTCCGGCGGTGACGGCGACGAGGACCTTGCCGACGTAGGGCACTTTGAGGAGGAGGTTCTCGAGGGTGGCGCGTCCTTGCGGGGACTTCCATGCGGATGCGACGCTGAAGCACGCGAGGGCGAGGCCGCATGCGTAGGTCCACCAGTACTGCCGCATGGAGAAGCCAAGGGCCTGGATGAGCTGTGTGGTGAGGGGCAGGTCGACCTTTTGCTCGGCGAAGATCGCGGCGAACTTGGGCACGACGAAGACGACGATGACGCCGATTGCGGTGGAGACGACGCCGAGAAGGATGGTTGGGTAGGTCATGGCGCGGCGGAGGGCCTGGCCGGTTTCAATCTGCTTTTCGAGCATGTCGGCGAGGTGGTTCATGACTCCGGCCAGGTTGCCGGATTTCTCGGCTGCTCGCATGGTTTCGATGTAGACCTCGCCGAAGTGCTGGCGGTATTCGGCGAGCGCGGTGGTCATGGGTGCGCCGGCCTGAACGCGGGCGGCGATTTCACGGACCATCTCGGTGAGGGCGGGCTTGCCCTCGTGTTCGGCGATGGAGAGCAGGCCTCGGTCGAGGGGGATCTTGGCCTCGATGAGGACGCAGAGTTCGCGGGTGAAGTCGGCGACGTCGGACTCGCGGATTTTCTGGAAGGAGAAGAGCTGTGAGCGGTCGGAGGTGAGGGCGAGGGAGATCGGGGTGAGGCCCGATGCGGAGACCTTGCGGTATGCCTCGGGCTCGTCGGCGGCGCGAACGATGCCGTTGGCGGGCTTGCCGGAGGAGTCGAGGGCCTTGTATCGGAAGGTGCGGATGCTCATGCGGCGATACGGACGGGATCACCCTCCGCCTCCTCGGTGATGGCACGGAGCTTCGAGAGTTCGTCGAGCGTGGTGAGGCCCTCGGCGGCCTTGATGAACCCGTGTTCCCAGAGGGAGAGCAGGCCATCCTTGCGGGCGCCGGCGGTGAGGTCGGCGCGGGCGGCGTCGGCGTCGATGAGGCGTTGGAGGCGCGGGGTGATGCGGAGCATCTCGTAGACGGCGAGTCGTCCCTTGTATCCCATGTGCTGGCAGGCGGGGCATCCGGTGCCGCGTTTGAAGGTGGCGTTGGATGGAACGGCGGTGTGGTTTGCCGCGATGAAGCGTTCGAGGTTCTGAGGGAGTTCGGGCACGGCACAGGGCGAGCAGATTTTGCGCACGAGTCGCTGGGCGATGACGAGCAGCAACGACTGGTTGATCGCGAACTGCGGCACGCCGAAGTCCTTGAGCCTGGCGAGTGCGCCGATGGCGTCGTTGGTGTGGAGCGTCGAGAGGACGAGGTGACCCGTGAGCGCGGCCTGGACGGCGATCTTGGCGGTTTCCTGATCGCGGATTTCACCGACGAGGACGACGTCGGGGTCTTGACGGAGGATGGAGCGGAGTGCGGAGGCGAAGTTGAGCCCGACTTCGTGGTTGACCTGGACCTGGCGCACCAGCGGCAGGCGGATTTCCACGGGGTCTTCGATGGTGACGATGTTGCGGTCGGGGGAGTTGATGTGGTTGAGGGCGGTGTAGAGGGTCGTGGTCTTGCCCGAGCCGGTGGGGCCGGTGACGAGGATCATGCCGTTGGGGCGCGAGATGGCGTCCTCGTACCAGGCCGATTGGTCGGGGGACATGCCGAGTTCGCTGACCTTGCCGATCTTGGCGGAGGAGCGGAGAAGGCGGATGACGACGTTTTCGCCGTGGATGGTGGGCAGGAGGCTGAGTCGCATGTCGACGGCTTCGTCGTTGCGGATGTAGCGGAACTTGCCGTCCTGCGGCTTGCGGGTTTGCGTGAGGTCGAGCTTGGCGAGGACCTTGAGGCGCTGCACGAGGCCGGAGTGGGCCGCGAGTGGCGGGCCCTGCACCGTTCGGAGGACGCCGTCGACGCGGTACCTGAGCATGAGGGCGTGTTCGTCGGGGTTGATGTG
>JBEIUO010000543.1:0-2891 GCA_040374335.1 Phycisphaeraceae bacterium | reverse complement strand
GGTGCGCGGTGTTCTTAGCGAGATCGAGCTGGCTCTTGGTGCCTGGGTGGCCGGCCTCCTGCTCGGCTTGGGCGCGTGGTGGTTGGTCATCCGCTGACCCACCGGAAGCGACCGCAGCACCAGGGCAGACCCGTGACAAATCCGGTGAATCCGGACGGTCAAAGGCATGGCAACCACGCAGTCCGTCCCGCAGCTCAAGCCGACCCTCGATGAGGCGCTCAGCTCCTTCTACCGCCACCTGGCCGAGGCCAGAGTGCTTGCCGAGCAGAACCACGGCTACAAGGCCTAGGCGGCCTTCTTCCGCCGGCCCTTGGGTAGGTCGAACGTCGGCGTGATCGCCATGGTGGGCTGAACAGAGCCTGCGGCCGGCGTGACCGTGACCGCCTCCACCAAGTCGCGCACAGCGGCTGCTATCGGGCCTGTCAGGTCCGGCTTCCCCATTGCCCACAGGGCGACCAGGTCTTCGATCGCGCTCGCGCTGACCGGGACGCTGCGCGGGCGTGCCTGGACCTTCTGTGCAGCCTTCAACTGTCCGCGCGCAGCGGTGAGATCCGCACTCAGCTGGGCCCCCGTCCGCTGGTACACGTCGTCGGGGAGAACCCCGGCGAGCCATCCCTGCATCGCCTTGTCGCGCTTGGCTTCAAGGCCTTCGACGGTCTTGGCGAGCTTGGTGGTGTCCGTGCTCGGTTTCCCTGCGGCGTTCTTCGCCGCGGCCACGCTGGCGCTGTACGTGGCGTTCCCTCTGGCGTCCTTCCGGATCAGCGACAGGAGCCATGCCTGGACCTCCGCCTCGGCCTGCTGCACGTTCACTCGCGCTGGCTGCGTGCACGCGATGCCGGTCTTGAGCTTGACGCGCGACCGCCGGTTGCACACGTAGTAGCGGTACTGACTCCGCTGGCCCGTGCTCGCGGTGTGCGTAACGATGGAGATGGCTGACTGGCAGATCGCGCAGAAGACGAGGCCGGCTAGGACGGTTGTGGGATGGGCGTGGCGGGGGGCGGGCTTGGTGTCTGCCCGGCGTTGCACGTAGGCGTCCCAGGTTGCCCGGTCGATGAGCTGCGGATGGGTGCCGTCGGCGTACTCGTTGGTGTCGAGGGACTGGATGGCGGCACCGGATTCGTCGTCGCGCTGGTAGGTGACGACGAACCCCGCGGCGGACCCGGAGTCGAGCGCCCCGCGGAGGTTCCCTGCCGTGATCTCCGCACCCTCCCTGGTCGTCAGGCCAAGCGGGCGGTACTTGCGAACCAGGCCTGCGAAGGTCAGTCCGCCGATGTAGTCGGCGTAGCAGGCGGCCAGAAGGGGCCCTTGCACGGCGTCGATCGTGTACGGGGGGTCTGTCTTCTTGTCGTAGACGTATCCCCAGCGGGGCCCTCCTGTGGAGGTGAGGCCGCGGCTGCGCCGGTTCTCCCGCGCGGCCGACCAGGACGCGGGTATCACATTGCTCTGATACTCGGCCATGAGGGCGAGCATTCCGAGGCTGAACTCACCGATGGGGGTCGCGTCGTCGTCGAGGTTCTCCTGCGTGGACAGGAGGAACCCGCCGGCCTTGAGCACCTTCTTACGGGTCTGCATGGAGGCCGCCGCGTTGCGGCCCCAGCGGGAGAAGTTGTAGACGATGCAACCGTCGAACTCCCCGTGCACGACCCCGGAGATCACCTCGTCGATCTGTCGGCCTTTGAGGTCGCGGCCTGTGAGGTCCTCGTCCTCGAACCAGCGGACGATGGTGATGCCTTCCCGGTCTGCCCAGGCGGTGATCGCGTCTCGTTGGATCTGGACGGTCAGGTATGCGTCGGGGTCTTTGTCGCGGCCCATGATCGCGGAGACGCGGATGTATCCGGCGGCGCGTTTGCCTTCGTACCGCCGCCCTCCGCCGGCGCACGCCTTCCCGCGCTGCACCCGCGCTCTTGCCATGCCCTCTTCCGGTACGCTCAGGCGTTCACCATGTCGGCCTCGGAAATCCCTTTGCCGGGGCTGAGGAGGCCAGCGCGCCCAGCCCAGCAGAGGATTCGGTCCATTGAGTTTGACCATAGGCATCGTCGGACTCCCGAACGTCGGGAAGTCGACCCTCTTCAATGCCCTGACGAAGAACAATGTCCTCGCCGCGAACTACCCGTTCGCGACGATCGAGCCGAACACCGGCGTGGTCGGGGTCCCCGACCCTCGGCTCGACGTGCTCGCCGGCATCTTCGGTTCGCAGAGGCTCCTGCCGGCGACCGTCATGTTCGTCGACATCGCCGGCATCGTGAAGGGTGCGAGCGAAGGCGCTGGCCTTGGCAATAAGTTCCTCGCGAATATCCGCGAATCCGATGCAATCTGCCAGGTCCTGCGAGCGTTCACCGATGACGATGTCGTCCACGTCGAGGGCCGTGTCTCGCCGGAGGAGGACATGGAGACGATCAACACCGAACTCATCCTCGCCGACATCCAGACCCTCGACAAGGCGATCCCGCGGCTCCAGAAGGAGGCGCGCACCGACAAGTCAAAGGCCGCCGTTGTCACCGCTGCTGAGGAGGCGCGGGCTCTCCTTGATCAGGGCACCACGATCTTCGCGTCGGGTGTCGACCCGGCTCCGCTGCGCGAGCTCTTCCTTCTCACCGCCAAGCCATTCGTCTACGTCATCAATGTCGACGAGGCCGAGCTCGGCGATGCAGCATTCATCCGGCGGATGAAGGACCTCGTCGCCCCGGCCGAGGCCGTCTTTCTCGACGCCAAGCTCGAGGCAGAGCTGAGTGAACTCGCCGATGATGAAGCCCTAGAGCTCCTGCAGTCGGTCGGCCAGGACGAGCCCGGCCTCAACGCGCTGGCGCGAGTCGGCTTCGACACCCTGGGCCTGCAGACCTACCTCACCGCGGGGCCGAAGGAGGCCCGGGCCTGGACAATCCCGAAGGGTG
>JBEIUO010000824.1:0-1414 GCA_040374335.1 Phycisphaeraceae bacterium | reverse complement strand
GTGAGGGTGTGGAGGCCGAGTGCGTGGAAGTGCGGGAGTTTGGAGGGATCGGGGTCTGCGATCGCGACTCGGTCGGGGTTGAGGGTGGCGGCGCGGAGTCCGCCGGAGACGATGGCGCGGGCCATGTTTCCGCCGCCGAGGATGACGAGGAGGGGGTGCATGTGGTGACGGTAGACTCGCGGGTGAATGGGGGAACTGTTATCCTCGGGGAGACCTGAGGCGTTGGGCCGGAGCCTGACGCGGTTTGAGTGCCTTGGGCACGGATCAGGATGGTCGCGCTGGTGGTTCGGACGAATGTGGTTGACGGGTGCGAGCGAGGGGGACGGCACGAATGAGCAGGGTACCGACGATACGGGAGCATGTATGAACCGGATTGTTTGGACGGCGTCCGCGGTGGTTGGCGGCTTTGTTGGAACGGTGGCGTGTGCGCAGGTTGGCGTGATGCCGGGCGTGATACGGACGTTTGAAGCGGACGAGGGCGCGGTGTCGCGGAAGTACTCGGTGGAGTTTTCGGAGGAGCGGCGGGAGCGGATGGGGGCGTTGCATGCGCAGCAGTTGGCGGAGCTCGCTGCGCTCGAGTGGGGGTCGATGGGGGTGGCGGATCGGATTGATTCGGTGCTGATGCGCAACGAGATCGAGCGGCGCGAGGCGCACGCGCGGCGGGCGTGGGCGCGGTTTGAGAGCGCGGCGGCGTGGGTGCCGTTCAAGGGTGTGGTGATTGATCTGTCGCGCGGGAGGCGGGATGGTTTGCGGGCGAACGCGGAGGCGGATGCCGCGAAACTGGCGGGGATGAAGGGGGAGATCGAAGGGGCGAAGGCGAAGTTCCTTGAGGATCTGAAGGAGAAGGACGGGAAGCCGGGGCTGACGCCGACGGAGTGTCGGCAGATTCAGAATCTGGTGGAGGGTGTGAAGTGGCACCTGGGGGATTGGTATCGGTTTTCGGCGGGGTACGACCCGGTGTTCACGTGGTGGTGCGAGGAGCCGTATCGGGCGGCGAACAAGGCGCTGGAGGACTATGCGCGTGTGGTGAAGGAGCGCGGCGTGGGGATGACGGAGGCGACGCCGGACGTGATCGTGGGGACGCCGATCGGGCGGGAGGGGTTGGTGGAGGAGTTGGGTTTTGAGTTTGTGCCGTACACGCCGGAGGAGTTGCTGGCGATTGGGGAGCGGGAGCATCAGTGGTGTCTCGCGGAGATGAAGAAGGCGGCGGCGGAGATGGGGCTTGGGGAGGATTGGCGTGCGGCGCTGGAGCGGGTGAAGACGATGCACGTCGGACCGGGGGAGCAGCCGACGCTGATCCGGGAGTTGGCGGAGGAAGCGGTGGTGTTCCTGCGGGAGCGGGATTTGCTGACGATCCCGAAGCTGGCGGAGGAGACGTGGCGGGTGGAGATGATGTCACCGGAGCGGCAGAAGG
>JBEIUO010000126.1:0-6684 GCA_040374335.1 Phycisphaeraceae bacterium | reverse complement strand
GGCAAACTTCGGGCTTGTTCTTGATGAGGACCTGGCCGTCCTTCTTGTAGAGCTGCTTGACGCGGTCGGCGGGGAGGCCGAGCTTCTTGAGCATGTCGGCGGACGGGGGGTATCCGACGCGGCAGTTGGTGCAGAGCTTGCGGACGAGCTTCTGGGAGATGATGCCCTGGATGGCCTTGCCGGCGTCGGCGGGTTCACCGACGAGCTTCATCCACATCTGAAGGGCCTGGAAGGCGTTGTCGGCCTTCAGGGAGACGTACGCGCGGACGCGTTCGAGGTCGGCCTTTGCGACTTCCTTCGCGGTGTTCGCGTCGCCGATTTCGGCGAGGCCGATGACGTCGGGCTCGCGACGGATGATCGAGCGGACGAGGGTCGAGAGCTCGGGGCCTTCGACCTGCGGGTCCCACTTGTTCTGGCGGGCGCCTTCGAGGGCGTCCTGAACTTCCATTTCAACGGTCTGGACGTTCTGGGTGTAGGCGTCGTGCATGCGGACGAGGGTGTAGAAAGTGGTGGTGCGGCCGCCGTCGAGGGGGGAGGAGAGCAGAACCACGCCGCGACCCTCGTTGACGAGCTTGGTGAGGTCGTTGAACTGGGGTTCGAGGAGGCCGAGCTGGTCGACCTTGCGGCGGACCTGGCCCTCGGGGTCGATGAGCCAGGTGAGGCGAAGGCCGGTCTGGCCGCCGATGGAGGTGAGGCGGACCTTCTTCTTGGTGTCGAGGCGTTCGATGGTGAGATCGGCCTGGAGGCGCTTGCGGCGTTCGTTGACGTCGAGCTTCGCGGCGGTCTTCCAGAGGTCGATGATCTTCATCGCGTCGGCGGCGGGCATGGTGTCGCCGGCCTGGCGGACGCCGTCCACGAGGTAGGAAGCCTGGTAGGTGTTGTCCTTGCCGGAGGGGGCGAGGTCGATCTGGTTGCCCTTGGCCTCGAGACACTTAAGGTAGACGGACTCGGCGGCGGCGCGGACGGTGAACTCGGGGGTCTCGGCGGCCGGAGCGGGGAGGGTGCTCTTGTCGGAGGCGCGGAGGACGAGTTCGACCTTGGACTGCTTCTTGGCGGCGTCCTTGGCCTTCTTGGCGTCGGCGTAGCGGCTGAAGTCGAGGGTGAGGCGGAGGTTTTCGGGAACGCGTTCGTCCTTGTTGGTGATCATGACGAAGGCGGCGACGTCGGCCGAGAGGATCACCACGATGGCGGCGAAGGAGATCCAGACGGCGGCCTCGCCCTCAACGGGCATGGCGAAGGCGACGGCGAACGCGATGACGCCGCAGGCGAGGTGGAGGAGGTTCCAGTTCTCCCGGGGGAGGAAGAAGCGGGCGGCGTGCTTGTCGAAGATCTTGGAAACGATCATCGCCCACGGGATGAATGGGAGGAGGAGAACGATGGGCTTCCAGGGAGAGGCGAGCATGAGCCCGTCTGCCAGGGTGAGCATGGTTCCGTTCTGAGCGGCGAGGAGATTGATCACCGGAGCGAGTTCCTGTTCAAGTGATGCCGGACCTTCCCGACCCGGTGGAAAGGCCGGGTCGGGAGCGACGGACCAAGGGGCCGTCGGGGGTTGAAAGCGTATCAAGTCTGCGCGGACTTGGGGGGCTGGAAGCCAGAAGGAGGGAATGAAAAGGGCCCCATCGGGGCCCTTCGGGAGGGGTTTGTGGGGGTTTACTTGCCGAGCTTCTTGAGCATCATGCGGAACTCATCGATGTTGGGGCTGGACTCTTCTGCCACCTTAAGGGCAATGTATTCCTGCTCGACGAGCTGGACGAGGTGCCAGTTGAAGTCCTGCATGCCGACCTGGCGAGCTTCCACGGACTTGATGTACTCGCGGAGTTCGCCCTCGCGGCCTTCGAGGACGTGCTTGCGCACGACGGCGTTGTTGATGAGGATTTCGATACCCGGGATACGGGCGATGTTGGCGTGGAGCGTGGGGAGGAGCTTCTGGTAGACGAAGGCACGCATCTGGTAGCCCAGGATCTTGCGGACCTGCTCGACTTCTTCCTGCTCGAAGAGGCCGTAGATACGGCTGAACGTCTGCGTCGTGCTCGACGCGTGGATGGTTCCGTACACCAAGTGGCCTGTTTCGGCGGCGTGGAGCGCGGCTTCGAAGGTTTCGTTGTCGCGCATTTCGCCGACCAGCACGACGTCGGGGTTTTCACGGACCAGGGCGCGGAGGGCGATCTTGAAGTCCAGGCAGTCGATGCCGATCTCGCGCTGGTTGATCGTGGCCTTCTTGTCCTGGAAGATGTACTCGATCGGGTCTTCGATCGTCACGATGTGCACGGGCTTGCGCTCGTTCACGTAGTCGAGCATCGCGGCGATGGTGGTGGACTTACCCGAACCGGTGACGCCCGAGAGGAGCACGATGCCCTGCGGCTGCATGGCGATGTCGGCCATGATCGGGGGGCAGTACAGGTCTTCGAAGCGGCGGATGTTGCTGGTGATCAGACGACCGGCAACCGACAGCTTTCCACGAGCCTGGAAGAGGTTCACGCGGAAGCGGTTGTTGTCGTCGTAGTCGTACGCGAAGTCGACCGAGCCCAGCTTGTAGAGGTCGGCGAACTGCTCCTCGGACAGAATGGCCTGAGCGATCTGCCAGAACTCGTCGGTCGTGACCGCATCGGTATCCAGGGGCTTCAACTGGCCGCGGAGACGCAGCTTGGGGACCTGATCCGACTTCATGATCAAGTCGGAGGCGTTGAGCTTGATCGCCGCCTGAAGGAACTTACCCCAGCGGGTCGCGTGGGGATCGGTCTTGCGGCGCTTACCCAGGCTGATGTGGCCGACATCACGTGCTGAACTTTGGGGTTCGGTTTCGACGCTCATGGCACCTTTCCTCGACGCCCGGCGGCGCCGTTCTCAACAGACGATGAGCCTAGCCGCAGGCCCCCAGGAGTGGAAGGCCCAATCGACGCCAAGGGGACCCGGCCTCCCCTGTGGAGGGACCGATATCCCGCCAGATGCCGTGCGGGTGCGGGGACGACGTTTGTGGTCTATTCGCCCGCGGCTGACCCGCGGTTCCGTCGCGGGGGGACGCATGGTATCGCGTTTGGCCCCTGGACGCCACCCCCCGTGGGTCTTAGCCGGGCGCGAGCAGGGCTTCGAGCGACTTTCGGAGTTCTGAGTCCGCGGGGGCGAGGGAGAGGGCGCGGGCTGCCGTTTCGCGAGAGGCGTCGATATCCCCCGTGGCCTTGAGGGCGTGGGCGAGGGCTTCGAGCGCCTCGGGGCTTTCGGAGGCCATCTCGACCGCACGCTTGGCGACGGCGAGGGCACGGGGTGGGTCCCGGAACGACTCTGGGGTGCAGGTCGCCAGGGTCTTCGCGAGCGCGGCGAGGTCGGTCGGCTTGACGGTGGGGCGCTTCTCGAGGGACTCCAAGCGAGCGAGGCGTACCCGGGTCCGGGTGCGTTGGGCGAGCTCGGGCTTCTCGTCGGCGGTGTAGGCGTCGACCAGGTGCTTGGCAGCCTGCTGGGTGCTGCCGCTGCGAGGGCCGGGGTTGACCAGCATGGCGTCGACCGCCCGCTCCATGAGCGCGTACCCCTCTTCGGTGCGGCCGAGGGAGTGGGTGATCGCCCCGAGGTTGAGGCGGGCTGCGGAGGTGTCCGGATGGTCGGGGCCGAGGGATCGCTCGTTGGATTCGAGCACGGTCTGGATGATCTCGTACGCCTGCTGGAAGTCCTTGGCCTCGGCGAAGGCGGCTCCCAGGTTCAGACGCATCCGGTTCACGTCCGGGTGATCGGAGGAATACCTGGCGAGCGTGGCGGCGAGACACTCCTGCAGCAGGGTGATGGCTTCCGGGAGCCGCTCGGTGTGCATCAGGCTCGCGGCGTAGTCGGAGCGGACGTTGACCGCGTCCGGGTGGTCGCGTCCGTATACGGCTTCGGCGTCGGGGAGAAGCTCCGCGTACGCCTTCGCGGCCTCCTCGTAGCGGCCTTGGTAGTAGAACGAGCCGGCGATCTGCGAGCGGGTTGTCAGCACGTCAACGTGGTGCGGACCGTACTTGGCCAGCAGGACCTTGAGGATGTCCGCAAAGATCGGATCGGCGTTCGCGAACTCGCCGCGAATGACCCATGTTCGGGCCAGTCCGGACTGCGTCCGGATCGTGTCGTAGTGGTCGGGTCCGAGGGACGTGCGTTGGGCTTCGAGTGTCGATCCGAGCAGCCGCACCGAGTCTTCAAACTTTCCCATGTCGGCGAGGAGTGTGCCGAGACCTGCCTGGCTCCAGAGCGTATCGGGGTGAGTCGGGCCCTTGACCCGCTGCTTGATCGCGATCGCCTCTTCCAGCACTCGGCGTGCCTCGGTGTGATTGCCCATTTCTTCGAGTGCTCGCGCGAGCGTGTCCGCGCACGTGAGCGTCACCGGGGAGGAGTCTCCCAGCGTCTCGCGACTCTTGTTGTACGCATCCGTAAGCAGTTTGGCGGCCTCTGCGCCTTGTCCGGCGCGGCGGAGCACGGTCGCGTATGTGGATTGGGCCCCGAGTGTCCGGCCGTGCACAGGTCCATGCTGGGCGAGTTGGCCTTCGTACGCCGCCTTTGACAGGGTCTTGGCTCGATCGAAGTGACCGAGGAACGCCTCGAAGTTTCCGAGAGACTCGGTTGCCCGGAGGGTGATGTCGTGCGTTGCCCCGAGTTGCCGCGTGGCTCTGTCGATGGTCTGTTCGATCAGCGCGAAGGCCTCCTCGCGTCTGTCTTCATCTCGGAGGACCTTCGCCAGGAGAAGCGAGGTCAGGAGAGCCCTCTCGGGCGTGTCCGAGGGGTTGGCTTCGAAGTAGGCGGATGCGGCCCGCAGGTGTTCTTCGGCTTTCTGGTACTCGCCGAGGCTGGCGTAAATCTCTCCGATCACGCGTCGGAGGTCGGCGACGGTGAGGGGTTGCGAAGCGAGGCGGGAGGTCTCGGCCTGGGTCAGACGGAATGACGCCTCGTCGAGGGCTTCGCGGAGTTTGGTGTCCCGGCCGCGGCCGCGACGGCCCTCGACGGAGGGGGCGACGGCCTTGAGGAGGTCTTCGATGAGGAAGTCGTTGATGGAGCGAGCGAGTGCGCTCTGGCGAGCGGCTTCTTCGCCGGCTGCCTTGGCACGCACGAGGCCGTTGACCCAGGCCCCGGCGCCGACGAGTAGCGCGAGGGTGACGCATGCGCCCGCGACGACGGCGGTGCGATTGCGTCGGACCATCTTGCTTAACGAGTAGGAGACGCTCGGGGGCGTGGCGAGGACGGGGAGGTCGGAGAGGAATCGGCCAAGGTCTTCTGCGAACGCCTCGGGCGATGAATATCGGCGGTTGCGGTCTTTGTCGAGGGCCTTCATGACGATCCAGTCGAGATCGCCCTTGAGCGCGCGCACGAGGGACTGGGCATCGGTGCGACGGCGGCGGGCGATGTCGTCGGCGGATTCGTGATCGGTATGACGAGAGGGGACCGAGGTGCCCCGGAGTGTGTGGAGGCGAGTGCTGGGCCGCAGCGGTTCTTCTTCGCGGATGATCCGCTGCACCTCGCCGATCGCCGCGCTTCGGAGCCGACCGGCGTCGAGGGGGGTGACACCCGTCAGCAGTTGGTAGAGCAGCACGCCGAGGGAGTAGACGTCGGAGCGGGTATCGGCGTCGACGCCGCTGGTGTCGGCCTGTTCGGGCGACATGTACTCGAGGGTGCCGATGATGGAGCGGTGCTCGGTGAAGAGGGTGCGGTCGGTGAGGCGTGCGCTGGTTGCCTTGGCGATGCCGAAATCGATGACCTTCGGGATGGGCTTGCCGTCGGCGACGGTGACGAGGACGTTGGAGGGCTTGATGTCCCTGTGGATCACGCCCTTGCTGTGGGCGTGCTGCACCGCGAGGCAGACCTGCTGGAAGAGCTCGAGGCGGGCTTCGGTCGAAAGGCTCTCGCGGTCGGCGTATTCCGTGATCGGGTCGCCTCTGACGAGTTCCATGACGAAGTAGGGCCGGCCGGTCGCGGTTGATCCCGCGTCGAAGACCTGTGCGATGTTGGGGTGCTGCATCAGGGCGAGGGCCTGCCGCTCGGCCTCGAACCTTGCGATGACCTGGCGGGTGTCCATGCCCAGCTTGATGATTTTGAGGGCAACCCGCCGGCGCACGGGCTGCTCCTGCTCCGCCATGAACACCTGGCCGAAGCCGCCCTCGCCGATGAGTTGAAGCAGCTTGTACTGGCCGATCCTCGCTCCCTCGCGATCGGAAGTGTGGGGAGCCTCGCTTTGGGGCGGCAGGGTGTTGGTGGGGGAGTTCAGGTAGTTGCCGGCCTTGCCGAGCGCGCGGAGGAGTCCGAGGACTTCGTCCTTCACACGCTCGTCCGGCGCGTGCTGCCGGACGTAGTCCTCGCGCTTCTCCAGAGGGAGGTCGAGGGCCGCGGCGAAGAGGGCACGTGTCTGGCCGGTGCTGTCGGGCATGGTGTGCTCAGGTCTGTTCGCCGAGCTCGCGGAAGAGCCAGGCGCGGGCGAACGCCCAGTCGGTGTCGACGGTTCGTGGGGAGAGTCCCATCGCTTTGGCGGTCTCGTCGATCGAGAGGCCGCTGAAGAGCCGGAGCCGGACGACGGCCGCGACCCGTCCTTCCTTTTCCTCTAGGCGACGGAAAGCCTCTTCGAACGCAAGGACATCTTCGGGATCTTGGTCTGTGGCGAGGTCGACGATGTCGAGGGGGACGCGTTTGGCGGCTTTCCCCTCCGCACCCCCGCGTTTGACGCGGGCGCGGGCCCGGGCG
>JBEIUO010000117.1:0-6840 GCA_040374335.1 Phycisphaeraceae bacterium | reverse complement strand
GTTGGGCACGCGCGGTCCGTCGTTGACCCGGAACACCAGCAACGGCGCACGGCAAACAGGCCGCCCACGCCAGAGCACCCCGCGCGGGAGTCGCACCGAACACGAGAAGGTCGAACTGCTTCTGGTTCGTGTCGCCCGCGTACGTGCTGAGTCTCAGCGACGCCACATTCGCGCCAGCATCCCCCGCCCGCCGCGGCAGCTCTCTACGCCCAGCCGCTTCGCCCCCGTCCTTCGAACAGCCTGCCCCGACTACCATCCCCCCATGGCATCCCTCGTCGTCGTCGATGGTCCTTCTCAGGGCACGCACTTCCCCCTCGTCGAACCGCTCGTTTCGGTCGGCCGGGAGGACACCTGTACTTTCCAGTTGCTCGATCCCTACGTCTCTCGCAAGCACTTGCAAGTCAAGTTTGACCCCAAGCTCTGCAAACACATCGCGGGCGACTACCGCAGCGGCAACGGCGTCTTCGTCAACGAGAAGGAACTCCTTCTCGACGTCGCCCTCAACGACGGCGATCGCATCCGCATCGGGACTTCCGTCCTCGTCTACCTCGCCGCCGATCACCCCGACGCAGCCGCCGCCCTTGCCGCGGCAAAGAAGTCCGGCGAATGGAAACGCTCGACCATCACGCACAAGCCCTGAGGTGAGCGAGTCTCCCGGTATCGCGGCTCAGCGCGCGGGCTGCAGCTTGGATTTCAACTCTTCGCCAAAGTTCACCACCACGCCGATCGTCGACATGGACTGCTCGTTCTCGCCTGGCAGCACGACGAGCAGCCGTCCGTCTTTCGCGAATGTGCGATTCGTGGACTTCAAGTCCTTGATGCTGTAGAGCACTTTCGGTTCTGACACCGACAGCGTCGGCTCGGTCTTGACCTGCACGCTCAACACCTGCTGGTCCGAATCGATGTACCGGATCTCGTCCCCCTCGGGTGCCCACATGGCCAGCAAGGCACCCGTCGTGGATACGGGCACGCGGCCCGCTCGCTCGTCGGCCTCGCCATCGCCCGTGAACCTCTGGACGTACAACTCGGGGCGGCCCGAGGAGTCGGAACGGATCGCCACCCACTTGCCGTCCGGCGCGACGGCGGCGAAATCCTCGCTCGGTGGAGCCACGAGGTACGGCTTGGCGGTCCACGGTCCGTCCGCCGTCTCTTGCCTGAGAAGGAAAACGCTTCCCATGGTGGTGCTCATGTTGAACTGCCCGAACGCGAGCGTCTTTCCGTCCGGCATCCAGGCAGCGGGGATGAGGAGTGTGCGACTGTCCGGGCTCGAGTAGAGTCTTACCGGCTCACCGGACCCGTCGCTCCGGCGTTCCCAAAGCGAAAAGGCCCCATCGCCCGCTAAACCGTACGTAATCCTCTGCCCATCGGTGCTCCAGACCGATCCGATGACTTCGCCTTTGAAGGGAATCCGTGAGTAGGTCCTTCGCGTGAGGTCGAACACACCCAGCTCGCTGGCAAGTTCTGTCGCCGTCTGATTCACCATCTGAGTCAAAACGCGGCCGCCGTCGGGTGAGATCATGAGCTCCCCGTAGGGCCGATTCGGGCCTGGGAAGATTTCATGCTTCCCCTTTTCGTCGACCCACGCCAGCCGCCGATCCGAAACACCCGAGCTCTGCGCCGCATAGGCCAATGTGCCGTTCCGAGCCAGGTAGAATCCACCGAGCTGGCCGCCGCTCCAGACCGTCACCGGATCTCCAACGGTGCGCAGCGCCGTAAGGTCGAACCGCACTGCGACGATGCTGTCCAGCGAAGTTCGGGACGCAACGAGGCAACCTCCCGCGGCGTCGGCGAAGTACTGTGCGCCACCCGCATCGGGGAGCACGATCGACCGCTTCCCCGATTCCAACTCGATCGCCTCGGTTTGAACTTTGACCTTCTGCCCAACAAGCGAGAAACGTGTGGCCAGTATGGACTTGCCGGGAACGAGGGGCTGAAACTCCGCCCAGTTCTCGATTCCCTTCGGCAAGTCCTCGCGAAGCACCTCGCGCGGCTCGCCACCCGTCGCGGCGACGGAATAGATCACGGGCTCCCACGAGAGCGCAAAGACGATGTCACGCTCGGAAGCCCAGCACATGCTGGGCCACGTCCCCGGCGGAAGATCGCACACCAACTCCGGCTTGCCCGACGGCCGCCCGCCCTCGATCGCAACTTTCTTAAGGCTAAGCCTCGTTCTCGCGCGATCAGCTGCGCAGCAGAACGCAATCCAACGTCCGTCCGGCGACACCGCCGCGCTCATCGCGCCTTCGGTGCCCGCGATCACGGTGGTCTCATCGCGGTCGAGCCGCCGCACCACCAGCACGCCCTCGGGCGCAGTGCTCTCTGGTGGAAGTTCCGGCAGCGCCGAGTACACCACAAACGTCGAATCCGGCGAGATTCCCTCAATCCGATCGAACTTCGGCTCGCTCTTGATTGTCGCGGCTACATGGAGCGTCTGTGGTGGGGCGACGGTGACAGGTCGCGCGAACGTGCCGGCGAGCAGCCACCCCGCCCCACCCGCAACGATCGCCGCGGCAAGGACCAGCCCCGCGGTCTGAAAGAGGTTCCGCTTCGCCCCCCGGGCCGAAGCAACGGCCGCGTTCCACTCGCGCCCCGAGAGCGCGTGATCGAGCGTGAGCCGCGCGTCGCCCATGTCGTGCAGCCGGTTCCCCCGATCCTTCGCGAGGCAGTTGCGGAGCAGCTCAACGACGCGCCCGGGTGTGTTGGCGGGAATCGCCGACCATTCGGGCTCGCGATGCAAGATCGCGCCCATCGAGTCCGTCGCGGTTTCGCCGGGAAAGGGCCCCGCGCCGCTGAGCATCTCGTAAAGCACGCACCCGAAGGAGAAGATGTCGGATCGCTTGTCGACGGGTTTGCCCCGCGCTTGCTCCGGCGACATGTACCCCGCAGTTCCCATGATCGCACCGGGCATCGTCGGCGATGGCAGCGGGATCGTGGGGGAGTTCGCGACCGCCTGTGCATTCGTCGTGGACGGCGTGCCCTCCGCCGTCCTCGCCAGGCCAAAGTCAAGCACCTTCGCACGTCCGTCCGCTGTGATCATCACGTTCGCGGGCTTCAGGTCGCGGTGGATCACACCCTTCTCGTGGGCCGCCTCGAGCGCCTCGGCGATCTGCTTCGCGAGGACAAGTGCCTCTTCGATCGGCACCGCCCCGCTCACCAGCCGGTCCGCGAGTGTCTCCCCGTCGATGTACTCGAGCACCAGATACTGGTGTCCGTCCGCCTCCTCAAGCCCGTAGATCGCGCCGATCGCCGGATGACTCAGCGACGCCAGCACCTTGGCCTCGCGCTGGAACCGCGACAGCCGATCGGGCTCCGCCGCAAGGTGCGCTGGGAGTGCCTTGATCGCGACCTGCCGATCGAGCTTTGTGTCGTGCGCGAGGTACACCTCGCCCATGCCGCCGCGGCCGAGTTCTCGCTCAATCTGATATGGTCCAATCGAAGTGGGGGGCATACGCGGGGAGTATACCGGACTCACCGCCATGGAACCGGCCGCGAACCAGGCTGGAAAGCCTTGAAATCAGCAGCCGACGGGGTTCGGGACTTTGCTCACGTCGTAGTTCCACTGAATCCGAAGGTCCGTCGCACCACCCGTGCACTGCGGCAGGACCATCCGCCACCGCACCGCGCCGTGCGGAGCCTGGGACTCGCCCGAAGGCGCACCCGTTGTCATATCGATGCGAGCAGACAAACTTCCCGCGGGATCCTCTGTCGTAACTTCAAACACGGCGGCTTCCTCCCCGCCAACATTCGTCCAGACGATCGTTCCATCCGTTCGGTCCGACCGGATGACCGCTCGCTTCACCCCTTGCTCATCCAGGATGGTCACCGAACCGTCCGTGATCAGCACCCGATCCTTCTGTCCCTCCACCCGTTCGATCTTCACCACGCTCCCCCCAAACGCCGCGCGGAGCTTGGACCCGCCGGGGAGCCGCACACGCAGTGTCTTGGACAGCAGCAAGTCTCCCCTCAGGGTGATCTCTTTAGCAACAAGGACCGGTTCCTCATCGGTGACCCACGTCCCCTCCGGATACGCCGGCGTCCATTCCCTCCCGGAAAGCGCTGAAAGCAGCCACTCGTCGGGGGTCGGCTTGCTAAGCACGAGGCCCCCCGGCCCACCCGCCTGTTCGTTCGCACGCTGCAATGCAATAACCCGCTCGTACACCCGCTGAGCAGAGCGGCCCTCTTCCGGAGCTCTCACCTCGATGCTCGCCCCCCGCGCCGCAGCTTCACCCTTCGTCAGGATCGCTCCCGGCGCAACCATCTTCGTGACCGCGCCGTGCGCCGCGAATGCCGTGGCTACGCCGGTAAAGCCCGCGGCAAGCAGCATGATGCGACGAACCCGAGAAGCCGGACGGAGCGAGTGAGACAGCATGGTAATCCTCCTGCGAACAGAGTGAGACGACTCAAACCCGATCAGCGGTGTGGCAGCACGCCCACGCGAGCCCGCTTCACAGAAGCACAACAGCGCCTCCGCGTACGACCTCGCGCGGCCGGTCTCGCGAACGACGATCGCGTCGCACGATTGCTCCCGGTCGCTGTCCAGAACACGCACAAATACCCATACCAACGGTTGAAACCACAAAAAGACCTTCGCCGCGGCAGCGAGCAGAACCACCGCCCCGTCCCGCCTGGCGAGGTGCACAAGTTGATGCCTGAGCGAAGCATTCAGCGTGGCGTCGCCCTGCTCAACGATCGACGCCGGCAGGATCACCGCGGGCCGCCCAAGAACCCGGCACGCGGGCGCTCTCAGTTCGTCCGATTCCAGCAGCAGCGGGGGGCCTTCATCCCACGTACCAGAGGCTCCCACGCCGCGAGAATCCTCGGATCGCACACCACCCTCGCACGAGCAACGAGGCGGTTCGCCGCGATGGCGCTCCGCACGTGGAACCCCAGAAGGACCGCCGACACCACGCCGTACGCGCCCAGCAGAAGCAACCCCGCATCCGCCTTGCCAAGCATCGGTGTCGCACGGGCTGGTGCCACGACGGCCAGCGTGTCGCCCGTATCGGGCGCCGCCGCGGATTCAGTTCTCACAGCGACGGGCTCAGTCGCCGCGGCAGCGAGCGGAGCAGCAGCATAAGGAGCGGGCGCAGCCGGACGATCGGTCTCGGCAGTCCAAACCTGCAACGGCACGAGCGCCAAACCCGCGAGCATCGCCGCAACCATCACGCGGTACCGCAGCACTGCATCGCGCTGTACGACCAGCCGAATCGCAAACGCGAGCAGTGCAACAAACCCCACGCCCACGCCGCACGCGAGCAGATGCCGCAGAATCGACGCAACAACCTCGCTCATGGCATCTCCTCCCGCCCGTCACGCAGCTGCGCGTCCGCCCACGCCCGAAGCTCCGTCAACTCCTCGGGCTTGAGCTTCGCCTTCCCCATCAGTTGCATCAACAGCGGCTCCACGCGACCGCCGAACAACCGGTCCGCGAGCTCCATCACCATGCTCTGCGACGCTTCATCCCGCGTGACCCGAGCGCGGAACGCATGCGCCCTCCCGGTCGCTTTCACTTGGGAGATCGCGCCCTTGGCCTTCAGAATCATCAGCACCGACTGGATCGTCGTGTACGCAAGGGCGGTACCCCGTTCGGCGTTCACGGCCTCGGCGACTTCACGCACCCGCACCGGCCCGCCAATGTCCCACACGGCGGACATCACCTCGCTCTCCAGTTTGGTCAACGAGATGTCGCGGCGTTTGGTCATGGTGCGTTCCAACTCCGTAGAGTTTCGGAGATCGCGGGCTCTTTGTCACATTCAAGTACGAAGTATTTCGGAGTTGTTCCCCGCCCGCCCTGCTCTGCCAGAGCCACCCCCCTTCCCTACCCTTGCCTCGCCATGGCCACCCCTCCCACACCACCGCCCGGCCATCCCCGCGTCACGCTCCGCGCCGTCGAACCCGCCGACCTCCCGCTCCTCTACGCCTTCGAATCCGACCCAGCCTGGTACGCCATGGCGATGGTCAAGCCCCGCAACATCGACGCCTTCCAGCCCGTCTGGGCCAAGATCTTCGCCGACTGGGCCGCCGGCGTCCCCGGCATCACCCAGAAAACCATCCTCGCCGACGGTCACGTCTTCGGCACCATCGGATGTCGTCTCCTCGGTGACCGCCACACCATCGGATACGGCCTCGACCCCGCCCACTGGGGCCGCGGCATAGCTTCCGTCGCCCTCGGCCTCCTCCTCGCCGAGATCCCGCACCGCCCGCTGTACGCCACCGTCGCCTCGTCCAACGCCGGTTCCATCCGCGTCCTCACCAGGAACGGCTTCAACCTCGCCGAACGCCGACTCGCGCCCGAGTCCGAACGCTGCCTGGCTCGCGAAGAGTGCCTGTACATCCTGCGGTAATCGAAACTCCCGTCGCTCCAAATGAAAAGGGGGCAGCCAGCGCGGCCGCCCCCTTGCTCTTTGCATTCACTTATCAGGCGTGCAGATCAAACCGATCGAGGTTCATCACCTTGTTCCACGCGGCAACGAAGTCGCGGACAAACAACTCCTTCGAGTCGCCGCACGCGTACACCTCCGCCAGCGCCCGCAACTGTGAGTTCGAGCCGAACACAAGGTCCGCGATCGTCGCGGTCCACTTCAACTCGCCCGTCTTTCGGTCACGGCCCTCGAACACGCCCTGGGTGCCGCTCGACTTCTGCCACTTCGTTTTCATGTCGAGCAGATTTACGAAGAACTCGTTCGTCAACGCCCCGGCGTTCTTCGTCAACACGCCGTGCGAGGCTCCGCCGACGTTCGCGCCAATCGCTCGCATGCCGCCCATGAGCACCGTCATCTCCGGCCCGGTCAGCGTGAGCAGATTCGCCCGATCGACCAACAACTCCGCGCCAAACGCCTC
>JBEIUO010000296.1:0-4403 GCA_040374335.1 Phycisphaeraceae bacterium | reverse complement strand
TGGAGCTGCGTCACCAGGGCGCGTTCTACGGGGTGTTCCAGGCGATCCAGCCGAAGTCGTCGCCGATGTGGTACTTCCTGGGCGACCTTGCCGAGCCTGACCGGTTCGTGTACTTCGGCAAGACGGTCTTCAACATGCCGATGCTTGGGCCGATCGAGTCGATCAACGTGCTGCCGCTGGTGCTTGGCGTGGTGTTCTTCATGCAGCAGAAGTACCTGAAGCCGCCGCAGACGACGGAGCTCACGCCCGAGCAGGAGTTCCAGCAGAAGCTGACGCAGTGGATGATGGTGATCATGTTCCCGCTGATGATGTACAACGCGCCCTCGGGGCTCGCGCTCTACTTCCTCGTGAACTCGACGCTGGGCATCTTCGAGGCCAAGTACGTCCGTTCGCACATGGACAAGTACGACCTGCTGAACACCGAGAAGATGAAGGCCCGCAAGGCGGGCGGCGGTGGCGGGTTTATGGCGCGACTCCAGCAGATGGCGGAGCAGAAGAAGCAGGACATGGAACGCAAGGCCCGCGACCAGCGCGGCCGCTGATCGCGACGGGGACCAGTGAACACCAACGACACCATCGCGGCGTGCGCATCCGCTCCCGGGAGGTCGTCGCGCGCGGTCATCCGCGTCTTCGGGCCGGGGAGCGGTGCGGTCTTCGCGCGGCTGTGCGGGCTGGTGCCCGAGCGGCGGTGTGCGCTCGCGGTGCGGGTTGATCTGGGCGGGGGCGTGAAGCTGCCGGCGCTCGCGGCGTGGTACGCGAGGGGTGGTTCGTACAGCGGGGACGCAGGCTTTGAGCTGCTCGTGCCGGGGAACGCGACGCTGGTGGAGCGGGTGATGGGCCGGCTGCTGGCCTTTGAAGGCGTGCGGCGAGCGGAGCCCGGAGAGTTCACGGCGCGGGCGTTGCTTTCTGGGCGGCTTTCGATGGCGGAGGCGGAGGCCGTCGGGCTGCTGATCGCGGCACGCTCGCGCGAACAGCTCGAGTCGGCACGTCTCGCGCTCGCGGGCGAGCTCGGCGCGGCGTTTCGCGCGTGGTTCGATGAGCTGACCACGCTCGCCGCGCTGGTCGAGGCCGGGATCGACTTCACGGATCAGGAGGATGTGGTCGCGATCAGCGCGGCGAGTCTGAGGGAGCGGCTGGGGGCGGTGCGTGACGACCTGCGTCTGCGGCTGGGCGCGGAGCGCGGGGTGGAGCGGGCGCGTGAGGGAGTGAGGGTGGCCCTCTTCGGTAGACCGAACGCGGGGAAGTCGACGTTGTTCAACGCGTTGCTCGGCAGAGATCGGTCGGTCGCGTCGGAGGTGGCGGGGAGCACGCGCGACGTGATCGCCGAGGCGCTGAAGTGCCCGGGGCTGGGAGACGTGGTGCTGCTGGACCTTGCGGGGCTGGACGCCGGTGTATCGGGGCTATCGGCGCTGGAGTCGCAGCGCATCGCACGCGCGACGCTCGCCGAAGCGGATGTGGGGCTTTGGTGCGACCCGAGCGGGAAGTTTGAGATGGACGCGGGCCTGGTGATCCCGGGACGCGTCATCCGGGTGCGGACGTTCGCAGATCAGCCGGGAGAGGTGGCGGAGGGGATGCGGGTTTGCGCGCTCGACGGCTACGGGCTGGATGCGCTGCGTGCGGCGATCACCGATCTCGCGTGGGAAGCGTCGGGCGCGGCGGGATTGCGCGCCGGGGTGTCACCACGGCAGAGGCGGGTGATGCTGGAGCTCGCGGGTTCGTTGGAGTCGGCGCTGCAGGCATGCGCGGGCGATGGGCCCAGGCTGCGTGAGCCCGAGGTGGTGGCGGAGTTGCTGCGCGAGGCGCTCGATCGGGGCGCGGAGTTGCTGGGACGGGTGGGGGTCGAGGAGTTGCTCGGGCGTGTGTTCGCGGCGTTCTGCGTGGGCAAGTGATTCACGCGCGGGTGTCAGGGGGCGATGGTCGCGCCGGCGTTCGAGACGGTGGCGGCGGTGAAGATCATGCCGCCGAGGATCGCCGCGCCCGCGAGACACCAGAGGCACATGAGCACGGCGGTCATTCTCGGCGCGAGTTTGCGGAGGATGAGGCCCGCGAAGAGGGTGAGGATCACGATGGCGGGGAGGAGCCAGCCGCCGAGGGATTGGACGCGGGAGTGGAAGTCGATGGCCCAGCGGGAGAGGACGGGGAGGACGACGCCCAGGTCGCGCGCGGTCTGCACGGTCTCGGGCATGACGAGCCGGTCGACGCCGGCGGTTCCTGCCCACGCGACGGTCGCGGCGACGGGTGCGAACATCGAAGATCTGCCCGCGCAGGCGGCTGGTTGGGAGCAGGGCTTCGGGGCGGTGCAGGCGGCGTTCATGCGGTCCTCCATCGGCTCGGTTGGGAGCCACATATTGTTGGTGAATGGCGGCCGCGGGTTTCACGGGAGTTCTATGCAGATCAATGTACCAATTGTCGCGCTGTTCCTGCAGTCTCTCTCGTCGCTGGCGATCGCGGCGGGCGTGATATTCGCGGCCTCGCAGCTGCGGCAGAACCGGCGTGCGGCGCACGTTTCGAACTTCACGAAGCTGGTGGAGATGCAGCTGCAACTACGGCGGATGAGGGTCGATAACCCTGCGCTCGCGAAGGTCTACCGGCACGACGTGATGGCGCTGCAGTCGGACGATGAGATCCGCGAGTACTTCTTCAATCTGATGCAGCTGTCGGTGTTCGAGATCGTGTGGTTCAGTTACCGGCAGGGGCAGATCCCCTACGACTACTTTCTGTCGTGGGACCGGCGCATGCGGGAGATCGCGCGCGAGGACAGCTTCCGCAAAATGATGCACAGCGGGCAGATGAAGATCCTGCACGATGACTTCCAGGCGTACGTGGTGAAGATGCTCGGCGAGGTGGAGTACGGGATGGGCGAGCGTTCGAGGCCGGGGCCGATCGCCAGCGCGAAGGATGGTCGGTGAGCGGGACGCGCGATGCGGGGGCGTTCGTCGCGGCATCGGGGGTGGCGGGGCACTGAGCCGCGGGGCGGCTTACCATTCGGGCAATGCTCTGGCAACCAGCACTTCCCGAGGCGTACCACAAGATGTCGGCAGAGGACCTTGCCGCGGCGATCACCGCGCGCCGCGAGGAACTCGGCCAGGAGCTTGTGATCCTGGGTCATCACTACCAGACCGACGAGGTGATCCGGCACGCGGACATCACGGGGGATTCGCTGAAGCTGTCGCAGGCGGCGGCGAAGTTGGCGGAGGACCGCCCGGTGAAGTGGGTGGTGTTCTGCGGCGTGCACTTCATGGCGGAAACGGCGGACATGCTGACGCCCGACGGGGTCAGCGTGATTCTGCCGGACTTGTCCGCGGGGTGTTCGATGGCGGACATGGCGCAGTACGATGACACGGTGGCGGCGTGGGAGTCGATCCACGCGGCGCTGCGCGAGGGTGGGTGTGCCGGGCGGGTGATCCCGATCACGTACGTGAACTCGACGGCGGCGATCAAGGCGTTTGTCGGTGACCATGGCGGCGCGTGCTGCACGAGTTCCAACGCGGACCTGGTGCTGAAGTGGGCGTTTGCCGGCGGGGTGGAGCAGGGCAAGGGCGACGAGATCAAGGTGCTGTTTCTCCCGGATCAGCATCTGGGCCGGAACACGGCGCACAAGCTCGGCGTTGATGTCGGGACGCAGAGTTGCGTGTACGACCCAAGGCGTGCACGCCAGGGCGAGGCGCTCGGCGGGGCGACGCCCGCGCAGGTGTTGGCGGCCCGTGCGATCCTGTGGGCGGGGCACTGCTCGGTGCACAAGCTCTTTCGGCCCGAGCACTGCGACGCGATCCGGGTCGCGAATGCGTCGGATGCGACCTCGGAGCCGACGCGGATCCTGGTGCACCCGGAGTGCTGCAAGGAGGTCGTGGACCGGTCGGATCTCGCGGGTTCAACGGAGTTCATCATCCGCACGATCAACGGTGCGCCCGCGGGCTCGCGCTGGGCGGTGGGAACCGAGACCAACCTGGTGACGCGGCTGGCGAAGAGCGCGGCGGGTCGTGGGGTAGAGGTTCGCATGCTGTCCGACTGCCAGTGCCTGTGCACGACGATGTACCGGATCGACCAGCCGCACCTGCTGTGGACGCTCGACAACCTCGCGGGGAAGTCCGACGGTCGCGACAAGGCGAAGTCCGCGCGGGTGGTGAACGAGATCCGCGTGCACCCCAAGGTGCGGGAGTCTGCGCTGCTCGCGATCGACCGGATGTTGGAGCTCGCGCCGGACAAGGCGGCGAAGCGGCAGGCTGCCGCGGACTGATCAGCGGTCGTCGCGATCGGCGAGTGCTTCGAGGAAGGTCGCGGCGTATTCGTTGAGAAAGGTGGCGACGGCCTCGCCGGTGAGGTGAGGGGTGACGCCCCAACAGGCGGCGAGGGCGGGGTCGAAGTCTGGTTCACCCTGGACGATCCATCGTCCGTCGATGACG
>JBEIUO010000047.1:0-9469 GCA_040374335.1 Phycisphaeraceae bacterium | reverse complement strand
GTGCCGGACATCCGTCGCAAGGCTCTGGATCAGATCCTGGTGTGGCATCGTCCTCAGGGGGATCCGGCTCGGGCTGGCAGCAGGGCATGATGTTGCAGCCGCACCGAGCACACTGGCCGTGGCCGTGGACCCAGACGACGCCGGCGCCCGGTGTGCCACACCGAGGGCAGCGGGGTTGCTGACGCGGGTCGGTGGGCTGGAGCGGCGGCGGGGTCACGTCGGTTTCATGAGTTTGCCGACGAGCGCCGCGAGGGCCTTGAGGTCCTTCGATGCGAGCACTCGGGCGACTTCGGGTGCGGGGGCCTGGGCTTTGGCGAGGAGCGTCTGGGCCTTGGTCCAGAGTTTTTCCTTCGTCGCACCTTCGGAGAGGGCGAGGTCGGAGACGAGTTCCTGGAGCGCGTTAAGGGTGCGGGTGTCCGCGTGCTCGTAGAAGCGGTTGATGGCGCTCTTGGCCTTGCGGGAGTAGTGGCCGAAGCTGTTTCCGCCCATGGGTGCGCTCCTACTCGGCCTTGCCCATGCGCTGGATGAAGCGGTCGGCTTCGGCGATGGAGGCTTCCATCTGGGCGAGGAGGGTGGAGATTTCCCCTTCGAGGCGGGTGACTTCGCCCTTGAGGGATGCGATGGCCTGGGCGTTGAGGTTGTGCTTGAGGAACAGCACCTGATCCTTGAACGCGGCGAGGACGGGGTCCATGGACTCGGCGGCCCGCTTCATGGCGGCGAGCATTTCGTCGTACTTGACACGAGTCTCCCGCATCTGGGTCTGGCTCTTCTGGCGGAGGGACTCGCTGCTGTACTGCTTGAGTTCCTTCTCCCATTCGACGAAGAGAGCCCCACCGACGTCTTCGATTTCCTGCACCCGCTTCTTCACGGCGCCCGCGCGGGACTCGCAGTCCTTGAACTCGTCGTTGGCTTTGTCGTAGGCCTTGCGAAGGTCGCCGCCGTCGTGGTTGATCAGGGCGGTGAACTGGGTGAGCGCGTCGGTGAACTCCTGCTTGGCCTCGCTCTGTTCTTCGCGGGCCGCTTCGACGCGGGTCACGAGCAGGTCGCGCTTGTGCTTGCCGAACATCTCCATCGTTCCGTAGTACGCGGACTGGCAGCCTCCGAGCAGGAGTGCTCCCAGGATCATCACTGTGGCGCGGGTCGTGGTCTTCATGCGGGAAGGGTACACTTCTGCTGCGGTGGCCGTCGCTGGCCCGCCTGGAGTTTCCACGGTGTCCATGCTGACGTCCCTCAACTGGAAGAGAAGCCGCCGTAGACGAGAGCTCCGCCCGCCCCCGGGGGCGATGCCGGGCGTGCTGGTGACCAACCCCGAAGCCGTCCAGTCGACAATCGACGTGATCGCCTACGGCCCGGATTCGGTCCAGGAACTCCGGGATGCGAGGCCGGAGGATCTTGACCAGTACCTGGGCAGGCATCGGGTGGTATGGGTGAACGTAACCGGGCTGGGTGATCCGGACCTGATTGCCTCGCTCGGGCGCAGGTTTGGATTTCACCGGCTGGCGCTGGCCGACGTTGTTCATACGTATCAGCGGCCCAAGGTTGAGTCCTACGAGGGGCATCTGTATGTCGTGTTCCGCGCGCCCGAGCCGACGGACAAGGACTCCACGGTTTCGACCGAGCAGATCAGTCTCTTTCTTCTGAACGGGGTTGTGATCACGTTCCAGGAGGGTCGCACGGATTGCTTCGGGGGCGTGCGTGACCGGATCCGCCGGTCGCTCGGGCGTATCCGGGGAGCCGAGGCGGACTACTTGTCGTACGCGTTGCTCGATGCGGCGATCGACGGGTACTTCCCGATCGCCGAGCAGATCGGTGACGAGGTGGAGAAGATCGAGGAGGACATCGCGTCGGGGTCCTCGCCGTCGATGACCCACGCGATCTATTCGTTGCGACATCGGCTGATGACCACGCGCCGTGCAATATGGCCGCTGCGGGACGTGGTGAACACCCTACTCCGGGATGAGTGCAACCTGGTGACGCAGGAGACGCGGATCCATCTGCGCGACTGCTACGACCACTGTGTGCAACTGATGGACCTGGTGGACAATCACCGCGAAATCGCGACGGCACTCATGGAGATGCAACTCTCCCTCGCCAGCTACAGGATGAACGAGATCATGAAGGTGCTCACGGTCATCGCGACCGTGTTCATGCCACTCACCTTCATCGTGGGGATCTACGGCATGAACTTCGACCGCGTGCACCCCGCCAACATGCCCGAACTCGGCTGGAAGTACGGGTACGTTGCGTGTCTGGCCCTCTGCGCGACGGCGGCGTTCGGCATGCTCGCGTTCTTCAGAAAGCGTCGCTGGCTCTGAGCCTGCTCACGTCCCGGCGCCGTTGAACTGCTTGGCGGTGAGTACACCTTCGTCCATCACGTACAGGCCCACCAGCCAGTCGCCGACGACGTACGGCTTCACACCGAACCGGCCTTCCACAACTCCAAACGTCGCCGTCCGGTCGTCGTCCGGGACGACGGCGTTGAGCGTCACCTCGATCGCGTCGTACGGCGTGGGCGGAACGCCGATGCAGCAGCCGTCCCATTGGTTCAGCATCGAAAGCAGTTCACGCGGCTCCTGCACGTAGAGAGGAAACGCCACGTACCCGGTGATCCGCACACGCTTGCCGTCGAGCATCGCGATCGCCTGCGGGATCTTCGTCAGTTTCTCCGACGGGTTGTACGATTTCTCCGCGGCGATCAGCAACTCCCACGGGATCTCGAAGGGCTTCTCCGCGCTCCCGTCCCCCTTGATCGTGAACGTGTCGTCCACGAGCACCGTGCCGTCTTCCTGAGGCACCATCTTGCTCGGGACGATGTCGAACTTCCCGTCGGTCGCGCCGACGGTGCCGCCGCTCTTGGCGGTGTCGGCCGGGGCCGTCGCTGGGGCATCGGGGGGTCTTCGCTGCTGCCGCGGGGGTCTCGGCCAGCGTCGGGCTGGCCTTCGGAGCCTCGGCGGGCGTGGGCGTGGCGGGCCCGGCGGGCGTGGTGTCAGCCGTCGGCATCGGAGCCGGCATCGCGACGGGTGGTGGGGCGACCTGGGCTGATTCAGCGGCGGCCTTTGCCGCTGGTTCTGCGGCGACGGAGCGAAGCCGATCGGCCTCGAGCGCGGCGACAGTGGCCGCCTGGAGCGCGGCAGCTCGGGCGCGGGAGGCGGACATTGCTGACCACGCGGCGTACGAGACTCCGCACACCATCAGCACGCACAGGAATAGCCAGAACGTCTTCATGAGGACCTCCGTCAGGCGGGATGGTAAGCACCTCAGCCGAGGGGGCGCAGGCTCCTCGCCACGGATGTTCGATAGGCAACGGCCGCGGGGATCATGCCAGCAACGGCTGCGAGGACCACCGTTGCGACGAGGACGCTGACCAGTTCGACCGGCGGCAGGCTCGGGGTGATGACCAGCCCGAGCGATTGGCGGAGCATGCCGGCACCGATGTTCGCGCCCACGAAGGCGAGCAGGACCCCGGTGGCGGCACCGAGCAGTCCGATCAGTACCGACTCGGTGATCACGAGCCCGAACACGCGGCCCTGGCTCGCGCCGAGCACGCGGAGCACCGCGATCTGGCGGCGCCGCTGCTCCATGGAGTTATACAACGCGAGCATGATCGCGATCCCGCTGCTGAGCATCACGACGCCCGCGATGCCCAGGAAGAGTTTGTCGATGTTGCTGACGATGCGGAAGAGGCCGGCGATTTCCTGCGCCGGCTGCGCGACGGTTAGCGAACCGTCCCGCCGCAAGGAGTCGAAGACCTGCGGCAGATTCGCCGGGGTGTCGGAGCCGCCGCGCGTGATCAGCCGGAGGTACACGCCGGTGATCTTCATGTCCTCGTCGAGCAGGTCCGCTTCGGTTGTGGCCACCCCGGGCTTCTCACGCACGCGACGGTCATGCGCGTGGATGATCCACGTGCTGTTCAGGTCGGTGAACAACGCTCGATCGTGGCTCCCTCCCGTGGGCTCCAGCACGCCCACGACCGTGTATGTGTACTCGTCGTGGACGTGGATGCCCTCGTTCTTGGCGGCATCGCCGAGGCCAGTGGACTGCTTGATGCCGTGCGTGAGGTGGATCTTCTCGCCGACCCGAAGCCCGGTGATCTTCGCGGCCGCTGCGCCGACCACGACCTCGAAGGAGGATTCAAAGAAACGGCCTTCGGCGAGCTTCCAGTTCTCACCCGGGTTGGGCTTGAACTTCGCGAAGAAGTCCGTGGAGGTCGCCATCACGGGCTGGCCCGCGTAGCTGTCACCTTGCTGGGTCGGGATCGCGTACGCCCAAGGGGCCCGTTTGGCGAGTTGCTCGTACTGGGGCCAGGACAGCGGGCTTCGGGGTGGGTTGGCGTAGAACACGCAGTTCAGAACCGCGACCATCGGGCTTGAACCGCCGGCGGTGACGACCAGGTGCATGTCGCCGCTGCCGCGATCGAAGGCCTTCCGCCCCGCGTCCTTGAGCGAGAGAATGACGAGCATGAGGGCGACCGCAACGGCCGCGGTGATCACGGTTGTCACCGTGGAGAACATGCGGGCCCGCATTGAACGGAGGATGATTGTAAAGTCGCTCATCGGGCGGCTCCCTGGGAAGTGCCCCGCAGCGCGGCGAGTGACTCCACCCTCTTGAACCTGCCTCGAATCGCAGGATCATGACTCACGCACAGCAGCGCGGCCCCCGAATCTCCGCAGGCCGTCTGGATCAGCTCCATGGCCGCGTCACTGTTCTCGGGGTCGAGGCTCGCGGTGGGCTCGTCTGCCAGGACAAGCGCCGGGCCGCACGCCAGCGCCCGCGCCACGGCGACGCGCTGCTGCTGTCCAACGGAGAGGTGCTCGATCAGCGCGCTGGGCTTATTGATCCCGAGTTTGTCCAGGAGCGTTCGGGCGCGGCTGCGGTGCTCGCCGGTGGGGACCGAGGAGAACAGGAGCGCGGCGAGGATGTTCTCTTCCGCTGAGAAGCCCAGGAGAAGGTTGAACGTCTGGAAGATCATTCCGATCGACCTGCCGCGGAACGCGTCGCGGCTTGCGCCTCGCAGCGAGTGGACGTTGGTGCCGGCAACGGTCACGGTCCCGCCCATGGGGTCCATGAGACCGGCGATCAGCTGAAGGAGGGTGCTCTTGCCTGTGCCGGAGCCGCCGGTGAGGAGGACCTGCTCTCCCTGCGCGAGCGTGAGTTCGGGGATGTCGAGGCAGTAGCCGCCGCTCTCCCCATTGGCGCGATCCCTGCCCGCGTACTTGAAGCGAAGTCCCGAGATGTGCAGTGCCGCGGTCTGTTGCATGACGCTCCAAGCGTAGCCGTCGGCGTGTGTGCGGCCGCGGCAATTGGTGGTGTTGAGGGAGTGGGCTACCGGGTCAGTTTGCGATTTCGGGATTGAAGCGGTTCTTCGTGGTATCGAGGTAGACGGCGTCGAACCGGAACGTGGCGGCGTGACCGTCGGGGAAGCCGTAGTTGCTGAGTGCGGTACCGCTGCGGGGTTGGCCACCCCACTTGTGGATGTACACCTGTGTCGACGCGAGCCCCGGGGCGCGCCGGGCGTCTCCCCAGTTTTCGGCGTGGGTGTGATCGGACACGGCGTAGTCGCCGGACTCGGCCATGAGCAGGAACTGGACGGTGGAGTCCGGGCGGGGCAACCGGTCGAGACGGTCGAAGGGCTCGCGTGCGGAGATGCCGGGGTTGTAGGTCCGGCTGAGGTAGTTGTTCATCCCGTAGCTGGTGCGGCGGGGCTTGCCGTTGATGAGCAGGCCCTGACCGCCGGAATCGCTCGGCCAGTACGCGCTGGAATCGCCCGGGCTGCGGATGGAGAGTGGGGAGTCGTAGAAGTCCTGGAGGGTCGTGATCCATGCGATGCTCTCATCGCCTGAACCACCGTGTGCGAGGCCGACGTCAACAAGGAAGCCCTTGAAGGCGTCGGCGTAGAGGGTCTGTGCGATCTCGAGGCTTCTGATGTTCGCCAGGCACTTGGTCAATCTCGCCGAGTTCCTGGCCTTCGACAGCGAAGGCAGCAGAAGCCCGATGAGGACAGCAATGATGGCGATAACCACAAGCAGCTCGACGAGTGTGAAGGCGCGTCGTCGCAACCGAGGATCCTTGGTTGGAAGGGAATACGAAGGGACCAAGGCTCGCACAAGGCGATCTCGGCCCGAAGGCGACACCCGTGGATCAGAGATCGGCGGCCGGGGGGCCTCGGGGCGGAGCGGTCGCCAGTTCGGGCTTGGCCCGGTGGACGAGACCGATCACGCGACCATCGGGGACTTCCACGAACTCGACGATGAACTCTTCGCGTTCGCTCGTGGAGACGAGGCTCTTGGCGAGGAAGAGCTGCTTGCAGATTCCGCACGTGGAGGGATCGTGCTCGTGTTCGCCTTCGTGGGGGCAGGTGGCGGGGTCGTGGCCGACATCATCATCGTGGTCATGCTGCGCGAGTTCAGCGGAACGGTGGTCGGCGGGGTCGTCGTGGGCGGCCGGAAGGAGCGTCTGGCCCAGAACAAGAGCGAGGAAGACGAGCAAAGCGCCGAGCCGCTGCCACCCCGCACGCGAGCGTGCGCTAGAACGGTGGGCGTGAGGTTGGCGTTGCCTCTTCTTCACTGGTCCCTCGCGACGAACACATCATGACCGCGGAACGGTCCGCTGTCAAGGCTTCCACCGGCCGCGGGGGTGCTGAGGCCCGGGAGAGGGCATCAGATTGCGGATTTGGCCGCCTTGGCCTCGGTCTCGGATTCCTCACCGACGCCGACCAAGCCGGCGGCGATGGCGATCCGTGCAAGTTCTACGCGGTTGGTGACGCCGAGTTTCGTCCCGAGCGAAACTCGGTGCCACTCGATGGTCTTGACGCTCCGGTGCAACTTCTTCGCGATGGCTGCGGTAGACAGCCCCAAGCCGATCAGCCGCAGGATCTCGAGTTCTCGGGGTGTAAGCTGGCCGAGCGGCCCAGAGTCCGGAGATTTGGCCTTGAGGTAGCGGCCGGAGGGGGTCGCTTCCATCTCGGACGCAACCTGCGCGGCCCGAGAAACGATCAGCACGCGCGTGCGACCGCCCGGAACAGCGACTTGACGGAAGGTGCACCGGATCATCCGGCCCTTGACCATCCCGTCGAGGGTGATGACCTCGCCGGTGCGGATCACGTCGCGGATGACGTCCATCCGTTCGCGGCCGGCGGCATCCTCAAAGAGGCCGGCGTAGGGCTGTCCCAAGGCGTCCTCGCTGGTCCGGCCGAATATGCGACCGACCACAAAGTTGGCGTACTCGACGAACCCCTCGTCCGTGACGAGCAGCACCGCCGCGGCGCTATCCGCGGTGAGGGCAGCAAAGAAGGCTCCTTCGGTCCCAGGAACGCGGGTTGGGGTACGAGACAAGGTGGTAGACAAGGCTGGTCTCCGATGGGCTAAGGTTTCCCCCGAATCCATACTGTGCCGCGGTACTCTATTTCACCGCATCGACTCTCGGCATACGAGAACCGTACAAACGGGCTGCTTTATGAAGAACTAGAGATTCTACTAGCGATTTTTGTGGCATATTCAGCATCCGTTCTGCGCCTGACTTGCGCGGGTAGTCGATCAGGGGTCAAAAGTCCGAAGATTGGTCCATGAGCCACAACCAAGGTGCGGGGTGGAGTCGCGGACCGTTCTATCCGGAAGTTCAGGGCTTCCTTGAGGGTCCGCGGGCGCGGCTTTCAGAGCTTTCCCGGGCTCTCCGCATCTTCTTTGAGTTCGTCAGGGGCTTCCGGGTTCTCCATTTTGTTGGACCATGTGTCACTGTGTTCGGATCGGCCCGGTTTCCGGAGTCGCATAGGTACTATCAAATGGCGAGGGAAGTTGGGGGTGCGATCTCGCGTGAGGGGCTTGTGGTGATGACCGGCGGAGGTCCGGGAATCATGGAGGCGGCCAACCGGGGAGCGAAGGAGGCGGGGGGCCCCTCGATCGGGTGCAACATCGAGCTTCCGTTTGAGCAGCGGCCGAATCCCTACCTGGATAGGTGGATCACCTTCCGGTACTTTTTCGTGCGCAAGGTGATGCTCGTGAAGTACTCGTACGCCTTCGTGGTGTTACCCGGGGGGTTCGGGACGCTGGACGAGCTGTTCGAGGCGTTAACGCTGGTGCAGACGCGGAAGATCGAGTCGTTCCCGGTTGTGCTGATGGGGCGGGACTACTGGGAGCCTCTGATCGCGTTCATGCGGGACACGCTGGCCAAGCAGGGCACCATCGATGCCTCGGACCTGGATCTTCTCACGGTGACCGACTCGTCCGAGGAGGCGATGGCCGCGGTGATGAAGGGACTCGAGAGGGTCGCGAGCAAGCGGCCGGAGATGAAGCGGCGGTGGTGGCTGGCGGAGGGGCGGTAAGCGTCAGCGTGGCATCTCGGTCATGACGTTGATGACGTGCGGGGCTTCGAGCGGCGAGACCTCGTACATCACGACGTCCTTCACCTGGCGGCGGTGGAGGTGGAGGGGGGAGTCCTCGGGGAGTTTGATCTTGCGGTCGTACTGGCTCTTCTCGATGAGCACGAGCACGGGCTGCTGCTCGAAGCGTGAGATGAGGTACATCGTTGTCGGGCCCAGCGGGGTACCGCTGTAGCTGTTGGTGTACGACCAGCCGGCGACGACGAGTCCGGGGGTGGCGGCGGGGACGTAGAGGGGGACGCCCATCTTCTGCTGCATGATGTCCGCGAACTCTTGCTCGTTCTTGCAGACGAACTCGATCGGCCAGCCGGTGACTTCGAGATTGGAGTAGACCGTCGCGGGGTTCATCCGCGGGTTTTCGGGAGTGGGGGACAAGTACTGGAACCCGAGGTAGACGATCGCCGCGATGGCGGCTGCCGCGGCGAGGGGCAGCTTGGGGATCTCCCGCTTCCACCAGGGCGTGGGAGTGATAGCGGCGGCGGGGGCTGGCGGGGTGACCACGGTGGAGGGAGGTGGGGTGAAGAGACGTTCGAGGGAGTCGTCGATCTGTGATTGCAGTTCGAGTTCGTGCCGGAGTGAGGGGTCCGCGTTCAGCGCGGCCTCGAAGCGGGCGAGGTCGTCGCCCGCGAGGGTGCCGTCGAGGTACCGGTCGATCATGTCATGCGGGTTGGGGCTCATGAGCGAGCCTCCTTGCCCTGCTGAGCTTCGCCGAGAGTCCGCCGCATCGCCGCGCGTGCGCGGTGCACGTGGCTCATAGCGGTACCTTCGGGGATATCGAGGATCGCGGCGATTTCACTGTACGGGAGTTCGCGAACCGTCTTCAGGAGGAGGCAGGATCTAGCGACTTCATCGAGTTGTCCCAGTGCGGCGGCGACCGAGTCGTCGAAGGAGGACTGCTCGGAACTCAGGCGACCCACGATATCCATGGCCGGTTTCGCCTCGATGGCGGGGCGGGCGGGGGTGATGGTCGCGAGGACGTCGGGGTCGGTGGGAGTGGAGGTCGACCGCTGGCGGCGGCGGAGTTCGTTGAGGGCGGTGAACCTGACGATCTGGCCGGTCCAGGCTCCGAAGCTGGTGTTTCGGTCGAACTGGTCG
>JBEIUO010000697.1:0-2231 GCA_040374335.1 Phycisphaeraceae bacterium | reverse complement strand
TCTGGAGCAAGGCAACCTCGCGCCCGAAATCTCCGTCAATCCCCGGCCGTTCGGTTCCACCGACCCCGCAGCTCTCGTCCCCGCCACCGCCGGCTTCGCCCCAGTGCCCTCCGCAGGCCTCGATGGACCATCGCTCCGCCCACCGCCCCCAGACGAAGCCGTCGAGCCCCCACCCCGCCGATCCGGCTCGCGCTCCTCCGCCCGTCCCCCGTCCCGCATTTCGTCCTGCGATTCCTCCCGCGCAACCCGCACCGGCCGCGGCTCCGGCGGCGGCATGTACGGCTCCGGCAACCCCGCATCCCGCCGCGCAGCCCGCTCCGCGATCCGCTGCGGCTTCACCCGCTCATCCAGCAGCGGCTTGCGCTCCACCTGCTCCGCCACCGCCGCCGTCGCGGCAGCCTGGGGGTTCGTCTCCCGGAGCAGCGCCTTCGCGAACTCCTTCTCCGCAAGCTTCAGAAACTCCGCCTCCGCTTCCCGGTCACTCCCCGCCGGCGATTCACTCTTCAGCAGGTCCGCCCGCAGCTTCACGCCACCGACGGGGATCACAACCGCCTTCACCGGCAGCTGCCGCGCCGTAAACGTTGCGCCCGCCACGGACTCGTCCGCACCGCCGAAATCGTCGAGGAACACGAAGATCTGCTGCGCGCCCGCAATCGCCGACGGCTGCATCCACACCGCCGCCCGCCGCGCCCGCAGGTCGTACCCCGCGATCCGAACACGCACGTCCCCGTACAGCGCCAGCCGCTGACACCCGCCTTCGTCGAACGAAAACGCCCGCACCGCGCTGAACTCGACCTCTCCGCGCGCAGCACCCTGCGCAAAGCGCACACCCGCGAAGTCCTTCCCCGTGTACGTGCCGACGTCCTGTCCGCAGGCAACGCCTGCCAACAACGTCAACACCGCCGCGGTGAGAGTGTGCGCGAGTTCTATCCGCCGCTGGGGGCGCTTCCTGGCCATGGTGGCAATGCTATCGGAACCGCGGGCCGCCCGCCACCGGGCCGCCCCTCTATCCGTCAGTCACCCCACACGTTCACCGAGCGGGCACGCAGAATCTCCGAAGGCTGGTTCAGCGGCGGGTTGGCGAGCCCGGATGTTCCATCGGCCCCGTTCCCGTGCGCCAAGGGGAAGTGATCCCCCTGCCAACTGTTCGGATAGTTCGGGTCGTCGATCCCCAGGGCCGCCTTCGTCGGAAACAACGGCCGGAACGTGTCGCACATCACCGCCAACTCGTTCGTATACGTCGCCCCGATCGACTTCTCGATCGTGCCCGGGTGCGGACCGTGCGGAATCCCCTGCGGGTGCGACGTGACCGAACCCTGCTCGATCCCCTTCCTCGCCTTGTAGTTCCCCTCGACGTAGTAGAGCACCTCGTCACTGTCCAGATTGCTGTGGTTGTACGGCACCGGGATCGCATTCGGATCCCAGTCCAGCATCCGCGGACAGAACGAACAGATCACGAAGTTGTGCGCCTCGAACGTCTGGTGAATCGGCGGCGGCATGTGCAGCTTGCCCGTGATCGGCGCGAAATCGTCGATGTTGAAGATGTACGGGTAGTAGCACCCGTCCCAGCCCACGAGGTCGAGCGGGTGGTACGGGTAGATGTACGAGTGGACGAGGTCCCGAGCCTTGATGCGGACTTCGAACTCGCCTCGCTGGTCGAACGTCAGCGGGAACTCCGGTGTCCGCAGGTCACGCTCGCACATCGGCGAGTGTTCGAGAAACTGCGCCGTGGACTTGGACATGTAGCGAGGCGGGGGACCAATGTGCGAGCCGTTCACCGTCTCGATCAGGAGGAACTTCCCGTACGGCATCTCCTCCGCCGTGTAGTTCTCCGGTCTCTTGTCGTCGGCGAGCTTGTCGAAGACGATCCGGTACGTCACACCCTTGGGCAGGATGATGTAGTCCTTCGGTCCGAACTTCAGTGACCCCATGAGCGTGTGCACAACTCCTGATCCGAAGTGGATGAAGAGGCACTCATCGCCCTGGCCGTTCTTGAAGTGGTAGTTCATCGGCTCGGCCGGGATACACGTCGCGATCTCGCAGTCGCTGTTGCCGAAGAGCACAACCCGCCCTGTCACGGGATCTCCCGAGGCCTTCTGGCCCGCGGTCTTGAGGTGGCGCATCCGCATCACCTCCTGCTCGACATACTCCACTTTCGTCGAGTACAGCCGCTTCCACCCCGTCACCTGCGTCGGCGGATGGATGTGGTACATCGTCGACGTCGGGCCGGA
>JBEIUO010000136.1:0-6549 GCA_040374335.1 Phycisphaeraceae bacterium | reverse complement strand
TTCTCTCTTTTCCTTCTCCCGCGCGATGCGGAACGCCGCGTCTACCCGCGTCCATCCTTCGCGGCGCGCCCCTTGGCCGCCCATGATGAGCCCCTTTCTTTGCAGCTCGTTCAGGGCAACTCTTATGGCGTGTGTGATGTAGAAGTCGTTGAACCAGCTTCCCGTGTCGAGGTATCGCCTGATGATGGCGTCCTCGCCCTTGTGATCCAGATTGCCTGGGACGACAGCGAGCAAGCGCTCTTCGTTGATCACCGGGACCGGAGCTTGGGCGATGCCCAGCGCTTCCTTCAGATCCTTGCCGGGGGTCTTTCCGGCGATGTCGGGATCAAGCCCGCTCTGGATAGCGAGGGACACGACGGGGTCTTCGCCCAGAGGGACGAGCCACGTCTGGTCTTTGGACTTCCACTGGACGTCGATTCCCAGGCGACCCTCGCGCCTGTCGTCGGTGGTCCGGCTGGTCTTTTGGGGGTTCCGGCTGGTTCGCTTCATGGCGCGATTCTACCGCAGCTGGTTGCCGTGTCGATTGTGGCGCGGCGGCAGCGCCGCCTCGCCACGAGGCTCCGCCTGCCGGAGCAGGTCGGCCTCGGCCTCGGCCAGCGTAGCGCCGTAGCCGCGCACGGTCTCGTCCGCCATGCGTCGGTCGGGGCTCTTGCGCCGGACCTCGACCTCCCAGCTGGGCCCGCCGTCCTCTGCGTCGTGGACGGCAAAGGCGACGCGGACGCGAGTGATCCGCCCGCCGAACTTCGCGGCCACCCTCTCGACCAGGGCGACGACGCCGCTCACAGCGGGTACTCCCCGAGCGCGTCCTCGGCCAGCCGCCGGACCTCCTCGCGCCACTCCTCGCGCGCCTCGCGCACGGCCTCCTCGCGCGCCTCCTCGACGCGCGCAGCGTAGTCCTCGTCGGACTCGCCCTCGCGGCGCTCGACGTCCTCCGGGTCGAACAGGGCGCTCTCCTCGCGCCACTCCTCGATGCCGTTGGCAGCGTCATCGAGCGCGCTGGCCCACGACTCCACCATGTCCGCCTTCTCCTCCAGGGCATCCGCGATGCCACCCCCATTCGGGAAAGCACTCGCGCTCTCGCGGTACTCCTCCGCGACCTGCTCGACCTCGTTGCGCGTCTCCTCCAAGACGCAGACGAGACCGGACACGTCGCTGTCCTCGTCGCTCCACGACGAGAAAAACTGCGCGACGTTCTTCTCCAGATTCTCGTGCGCGTCGTAGAGACGGCGCAGCTTCCCCTGGGGCTTTCGTGCCTTCGCCATAAATCCCTCTTCTCCTGCCCGGCGTGTCAGCCGGTACAACCCACTTCTAGCATCGTCTCAGAGGCGCGCAACAGCTTTCTTCGACTTTTTTCAACCCAGCTTCCGCGGTCGTCGCGGCTTGCCCCCGCACTCGACGCACTGGACGTTTAGGTGCCCATACTCGATGGGGCGACCGAAGACGTGCTCCGCGATCTTGTCGGCGCGACGCTCCGCGCTATCCGGCAACCGCTTGGCAAAGTGGGCCTCCAGCGCCTTGCGACCGTAGCGGTGGTCGATGGCGTGTCCGAACTCGTGCGCCATGAGCCCGTCGATGTACTCGTCGGGCATCTGCTCGATCTTTGCGGCGAACGCGATGAGGAAGGGCGGCTCGACGGTGCAGTAGCCGAACTGCCGCCCGGAGCCGTGGCCGTTGTCGCCGCCTGCCTTCTCGTCGTGGTGAAGCTCCAGCGCCCCGTAGTCGGGGAACTGCTGCGCCAGCGCGTCGAAGTGACGGTCGAAGCTGGCCTGGGCGCGCGGGAGGCTCGCGGGGCCGTTCCTCTCGACCTTCTCGACCTTGCGCGCGATGCCCGGCGGAACGATCGAAGGCCCGGTCCTGTCCAGGCTTCCGCCGCTCGTCGGGTACACTTCGACTTCGTAGTCGCGCGTGACGCCCTGCACGACGTAGAGCACGCGCCCTGCGGTCCCTTCCTTCGTGGCGGTCTTCATCGTGTCGCCGTAGCTCTGCACGACGCGGAAGGTCGGACCCTTGCCGCCGACGCGGAACAGGTCGTCGCGCCGAAGCTCTCGCAGCGCGGCGAGGTCCTCGGGAACGGTGGGCGGCGGCTCGCTCTCGTCCACCTCGGAGAAGTCGAACCCGGTCAGCGGCTTCATGCCGCACAGTCTAGCGCGGCAGCGGGCGGAGGTGCTCGCGAGCGACCGTCCGCTGGACGCAGACGATCTCTTCCATGCCTTCTTCGCGGCGGATCACGTTGAGGATGGTGTCGCGTTCGATGGGCAGAAGGATCGTCGCGCATCCTTTCTGGAAGTCCATCTCCACGACGTCTACCTCGACCGGCTCAAACCCGAGCGGCGAGTGGTAGACCATCCTCATCGCGCCTTGATCCCCTCGAACTCTCCCTGATCGTTCACGAGCACGCCCAGGCCGGGGAACACGTCGAAGAGGCCAGCCTGCGCGAGCACAGCCCGCCCCGAGTCCGACGACAGCTGAAGGTCGAGATAGCTTGCGTCCACCTGCATCGACAGGTGCAGCCGCATGATCAGGTCTGCCCATCCGCTCGGCTTCCAGCCTTGCGAGACCTGCGAGAGAAGCTCGTCGCGGACCCGGTCGAGGAACGCTGGCGACTCCGGCGGGCGGTCCTCGCCGCGAAGCTCTGCGGCTTCGTCCTCTTGGTCGATGAGGCCCTGAAGTCGCTCCATGATGTCCCGGTCGGCCGGATCTTCTTCCTCCGGCGCGTCCTGTGGCGGCGGAGCCGCGAGGATTGCCGGGGCAGCCTGCTGGGCCGTGACGCCGACGGCTCCGCTGACCGCATCGACGCCGTACCGCTTGGTGAACTCCGCGAGCGTCTGGGGAGCGAACTCGACAGGCTTGGCGGAGAGCCAGGGATGCAGCCCGGCGGCGGCGAGCGCTTCCGGCGCGTCCGCGAAGAGGGTCTGGACGTGTCGAGCCTCGACCTCTGCCAGGGGCGTGTCGGCATCGCCGTAGACGGCCGCATGTGCTGCGACGGCCGTGGTGGCCCCGTTCAGAAGCTGCTCGTCTGCCCGCCGAGCATCCATCGCGCGCAGCGTGCCGATGGCGAGCCCCTGCTTGACGCCTTCCCAGAACAGGATCGCTTCGATCTTGCTCCAGTTGCGGAGGATCTCGCTGACCGTTGAAGCAGGCAGCGGCAGCAGGCGGAGGTAGGCTTCGACCCGAAGCGCGCCGTAGCGCCGCTCGTCTTCGCCAACCCTGAATCGCATCAGTAGTCCTCGTTGCCGCCGAAGAGCCCGTCGTCGTCTGCTCCGCCGAAGGCGCCGTCGATGTCCTCCACGTCAGAGTCGTCCCCGCGCTCTGCTGCCACGACGGCCATCGTGCGCGCGTAGCTCGTGACCCAGCTGTTGAGGGTGCGCGGGGTCTGGTTCATGCGGTCCAGCACGTCGTCAGCGTTCTGCTGAAGCCACTCCTCGAACTCGTCGCGTGTCAGGGTCATGGTGGGGTCTCCTGGGTCGCGAACATGCCCGAGGTGTCTGACAAGTGCAAGCGGCTGGCCGTTTGGCCGGTGTCCGCGCTACGCTTGCGGCCATGACGTACCGCGGACCCGGCGTACCCATCTCCGACCTGAAGCTGCGACCCGGCTCGGAGTTCCGAACGGTCAACGCCTTCCCGATCAAGCCCGACTGGTGGGTCGGCGGAAACCCGATGAACCAGCCCTGGCTTTCGGGCCTCGGAGACGAAGCTCCGATCTCCGAGGAGACTTTGGCTTCCGCTCGGCGCGATGCTGCGCTGGCAAACGAGGCGGGCATCCCTGTCCCCGTGCTTCGCTCCATCCGGGCGGTCGAAAGCGGCGCTTCTCCCTCTGCCGTCCGCTTCGAGCCGCACCTGTTCCGTCGGTTCAGCGCTCGCGGGGGCGAGGTGCCGTACACGCCG
This sequence comes from Phycisphaeraceae bacterium, assembly GCA_040374335.1. Taxonomy (GTDB): domain Bacteria; phylum Planctomycetota; class Phycisphaerae; order Phycisphaerales; family UBA1924; genus JBEIUO01. The sequence goes on along the minus strand of JBEIUO010000136.1, from coordinate 2,664 downwards.
GGAACGACCGGGTGCCGGATCTCGCGTGCTGCCTCGTGCATCGCGTCTGAGACCAACCGAGCAGCTTTCGATCGCGCTTTCTCCATCGACCCGGTGAGCGCCGTGAGGGCTACGTCGTGGGGCAGCTATCAGGTGCTCGGAGCGCACTTGCTGCGCCTCTTTGGCGGCGATCCGCGCCGCGCTGTCGAGGAGTTCGACCGCAACCCCCAGTACACGAGCGAGCGCATCTTCGCCTCGTGGATGGCGGCGAGCCCTGCTGCGCGCCTGTACGCGCGCTCGCTCAACTTCGCTCAGTTCGCTCACCGCTACAACGGCTGCCGCGACTGCACCACCTACGCATCCCGGCTTCGCGACAACTACGCCCGCTTCGAGCCCGAGTGGCGCTCCATCGCGCCGCGGATCGGCATCGCGACGCCTTCTGCCCTGCCGACTTGGACCCCCGTGGCGGTTGCCGGTAGCGCTGGCGCTGGTGCTCTGCTTCTCGTCGGCCTTGGCGCGTGGGCGATCAGGCGTCGTCGCTCTCGATGATCGGACTGGCGATGGTCATGGCCGCGCCGCGAATCTTGGAAAGCTCGTTCTCCATCGCTGGGATGGGTCCGCGCAGGGCCTGTAGGTAGATCGCGGTCGTGTTGGGCTGGGCGTGCCCGAGGAACCGCTGGATGTCCTGAAGGCGCGCTCCGGCCTTGTCGAGGTCGCTGGCGACCATGTGGCGCAGGGCGTGGACGCTGACCTTGGCCGGGTCCATGCCCGCGGACTTTGCCGCGTCCTTGATGATCTGCGAGATCACGTTGTGGTGCATGACCCGTTCGGGGTCCATGCCTTCGGTGAGCGGACACGACTTGACCGGCGCGAACACGGCGCTGTCGCCCGTGATGTGCTTCAGTCGATCTGCGCTGATCCAGTGCGCTCGGATCGCGTCGTAGCAGACCTTGGGAAGCTCGAAGGTCTTCAGCTGTCCGCCCTTCACCACGACGCTGTACGTCCGGGGCTTCGCTTGCAGGTCGAGGTCTCGCACGCGCAGCTTGGCGATCTCAGCCCGGCGGCGTCCCGTGTACGCGGCGAAGATCAGGACGGCCTTGTTTCGGATGCCGATGGCGTCGTTGGGAAGCGAATCGACCATCGACCTGAACTGATCCCACTCGACACGCTTGGCCTTGCCGAACGGGGTCGGCTTGACGTCGCCGCGCGACACGATCGAGAACGGGTTGGCAGCGAGCAGCTGCTTTCCGTCCTCGCCCACCGGCTTCGTCAGGAAGTCGAAGAACCCGTCCACGGCTGCGAGCCGGGTGCAGATGGTGCTGTTCGAGAAGCCCTGGTCAACGAGCCACCGCTTGTAGGCAGCGGCCTCCGCAACGGAAACCAGCTTGGGGTCTTTCCACCGGATCAGGTCGAAGAACTGCTTCAGCCCTGCGCGGTAGGTGCGCCGGGTGTTCGCTGGCTTGTCCGCGAGAAAGCCGTACATCGCGAGCAGGATCTGCTTGGTGCGCTGCGGGTCGTCGCCGCCGATGCGGAGGACGATGCTTTGGTCTGCGACCGGGATCACTCTCGCAAGCTGGTGGGTCATACCGGGTCCGTTGACATACGCCATCGTGTCAGACACCCTGGGACTCGTGCAACTGTCTGACTTCATGCAGGATGGAGCGCCGCGCGAGGGCCTGAAGGTCCGCGTCCGCGTGCCCACGGCGCTGCGCGAGTCGCTTGGCAACGAGGCGGTGGGCGAGTTCCGCAAGTTCAAGCCTGCGGGACGCCGCGTTCTTGTCGTTCTCAAGGTCGGTTCTCGGCTGATGGAGTTCCGACCCCAGGACGTGATCGGCGCGGTCGAGGCGGTCTGATGCCCGAGCGGCTGTCGTTCCGCTTCGTCGTCCCCGGAAAGCCACAGCCCAAGCAACGCGCCCGCAAGGGGATCGGCGGCAGGTTCTACACGCCGAAGGAGACGCGGGACTACGCCAAGCTGGTGAAGTCGTGCGCCTGGGCTGCGATGGCGCAGTCGGGGCTGCTGCAACGCGGCGCGTGGCCGCTCGATGCGACCTACCGGGTCAGCATCGCGATCTACCCGCCCAACCTCCGCGTGCCCGACGGGGACAACGTGTTGAAGGCGGTGCAGGACGGCCTGAATGGTCTGGCATGGGGCGATGACCGGCAGACGGTGGGCGGATCGTACTGGATGCACGGTCCAGACAAGGCCCACCCCCGCGTCGAGGTTGAGGTTGAGGTCGTGAGCGGTCAGCCAGCGAGCGACTTGGCTCCCTCGGCGTCGGAGTAGTCGAGGGTGAACCGGGGCGTCTCGGCCAGCACGAACTGCCCTCCCACAACGACGCCCTTCACGATGAAGGCGTCTGCCTCCACGAGCGTGACCCCCTGGTTTGCCGGGGTCTTCCAGCGCAGTGCGACGATGGAGGGGTGCGGGTCGAACGGGCGCATGTCGCTCTCGTCGCCGTCGATCACTTCAAGCCCCCACAGGCTCTTCGGGATGCCCTTGGACCCCGGCGGCGGCTTGAGCGGGATCTCGACCATCTGACGCTTGCCCTCGATGAGGCGCGGCTTCTTGCCGATGCGAGCGAAGACGACCGCGACGCGCCGGAGGTTCTGGTTGATCTCGAACTGCATCGCCTCCGCGCTCCACTCGACGCCAGCGAAGCTGAAGGTGATGTCGTAGTTCGGGGG
>JBEIUO010000268.1:0-4734 GCA_040374335.1 Phycisphaeraceae bacterium | reverse complement strand
CGGGTAGCCCCTCGCGCGAACCCAGGATCCGCACGCGGATGCCCTCGCGGCAGAACTCGTCTCTCTCCCCGCCGAGGTACTTCACGCAGAGCTCCATGAGCCCCCGAACCTCGTCCTCGGGACGCTTCCAGTTCTCCATGGAGAACGAGTACAGCGTGACGTACTCAACGCCGATGTCGCCACACGCCGTGAGCACTTCTCGAACAGCACGGGCCCCGTTGTAATGCCCAAAGATCCGCGGAAAGCCGCGGCTCCTGGCCCAGCGGCCGTTTCCGTCCATGATGAACGCGATGTGCCGGGGGATCTTGCCGGGGTGGACGTCGGGGATGTACTCGAGCGGGAGGGCCTTGGGATTGCGAGCCCGCATGCGAGCGGCGATTTCACGAGCGACCGGGTCGTTCGCAAACACGCTCGTGGTGGTTCCAGTCCCTGCGGCGGTGCCGGCCATGTGGGGTCTCCTCGGGTCGCTCAGCGCACGATCGTCTGCTCGCGGTCGGGGCCGACGCTGACGATCGCGAGCGGGACACCGAGCCGGCTTTCGATGAAGTCGATGTAGCGGCGTGCACCGGCCGGCAGGTCGGCCAGGGTCCTCGCTCCGCTGATCTCCTCCGCGAATCCGGGCAGAGCCTCGTACACCGGAACCACCCCACCGAGTTCGTACGCATCAGGGAGAAACGAAGAAGTTCTTTCGCCACCCACCTCGTAGGCCGTGCAGATCCGCAGTTCGTCGAACCCGGCCAGCACGTCCAGAAGCGTCATGGCGATCGCCGTCACACCGTTGATCTTGACCGCGTATTTCACCGCAACGAGGTCGAGCCAGCCGACGCGCCGGGGGCGACCCGTGGTGGTCCCGAACTCGCGACCTCGCGTGCGGATGCGGTCACCCGTCGCGTCCTTGAGCTCGGTCGGGAGCGGCCCAGTGCCAACCCGCGTCGAATAGGCCTTCATCACGCCGAAGATGTCGGTCACGCGCGTCAGGGGCACGCCCGTGCCCGAGCCGATCCCCGCCGTGCCGCAGTTGGAACTCGTGACGAACGGATAGGTGCCGTGATCAACGTCGAGCAACGTCCCGTTCGCACCCTCGAACAACAGTTTCCGACCAGCGTCGAGCGCATCGTGCAGCATCGCCGTGGTATCGCGGACAAGCCCGCCGATCCGCTCCGCGGCACCGGCGCACCGGGTGAGCACGTCCGAGAGCTCTGGCATCTGCTCCGGCTTTCCGAACTCGCGGAGCATCGGCTGCTTCATCGCGAGCGCGACGCCCACTTTCTCGCGGAGCACGTCCGGCTTGAGCAGATCCCCAACCCGGACCGCGCTCGAGCGATGGATCTTGTCGGCGTACGCCGGACCGATCCCACGCCGGGTGGTCCCGATCTCGCGCATGCCGCCTTCTTCGCCCTCCTTCTTCGAGGCCTTCAAGAGATCCTCGCGAAGTCCGTCCTCGAGCTGGTGGTAGGGCAGCACCACATGGGCCCGGCTTGAGACAACCAATCCCGATGTGTCGACACCCCGGTCGCGAAGCCCGTTCAACTCATCGATGAGTTTCCACGGGTCCACCACCACACCGTTCCCGATGACCGCCATCTTGCCCGGATAAAGAATTCCGGACGGGATCAGGTGCAGGGCGTACCGCGTGCCCCCCACCACGACCGAGTGTCCGGCGTTCGCTCCGCCGGTGTACCGCACGACCGCATCATGCTGGCGAGCCAGCATGTCGACGATCTTGCCCTTGCCCTCGTCCCCCCACTGCAGGCCGACGACAGCGGTCGAAGTCCCACGCCCGCCTTGCCCGTTCGCGCTCAGTGTCATGGCCGCATTCCGTCCCAGGTGCGAGTTGCGTTCTCGGACCTCACTCGGTCCGGAATCCCCAAGTTATAGCGCAGGCGATCTCAGAGAGGCTCAATACCCGACCCGAATGTGCCGATGCAACCGTGCGGAAGAAGTCTACACATGAGTTCAAAAGGCACAATCCGGATCATGTGTCCCAACCTGACCTGCAGGAAGGTACTGGCTGTACCCCAGGCCGCCCGCGGGAAAACGATCCGCTGCCGTGCGTGCAGCACAAACATCAAGGTGCCCGGCGGCGCCAACCTGAAGGACACGAAGGCCGCCTGAGCGGTCTCCCAGGATCGAACGCTTCCACAAGCCTCTAGAGCTTGGGCTGCTTGCGGTCGATGTCGTCCTCGTCGAGGAAATCGAAGTCCATCACGCTGCTGTCGTCCGAGTTCGACTTGGGGGCGGATCGCTTGGCTGGTGCAGCCGATGCCGCCTTGGGCGTGCTCGCCGGCGTGCCGCCAGCGGGTGTTTTCACGAGCCCATCTTCGTAGGCGTCTTCGGCGTCGATGTCGGACGGGCGGCCGCCGACACGAAGCACAAACACCTGCTCGCCGATGCAGATCAGATCTCCCGGAGCGAGCTCCTGCTGCTGGTTGATCCGCTTACGGTTCACGTACGAGCCGTTGCTCGAACCGAGATCACGCAGCGTGACCCGGTTGTCGTCAACGATCACTTCGCAATGGTGACGCGAGACCGCGCCGGTCGGGATGCGGATCTGGCAGTCGACTTGGCGACCGATGACCTGAACCGGGCGGGTCAAGCCGATTTCGCGTTGGCGTCCGTCCGCTGTCACAAACACCAGAGATGCGCTCATGCGGCTATCCTCGTAAGACGGGCTCCGCAAGGCTCGGCACCCATCGCCTTCCCCGCGCCCCACCCGATGGCGTGATTACCAACAGGCCGCGTCCTTGCCACACAATACCCGAATCCCGCTCGCCGATCAACGCCGTTCCATGCCCGTTGCCGACATTCTGGCTTCGGTCCCCCGTGAGGCCCCCCTCGCCGAGTCGCTCTACGTCCACGTCCCCTTCTGCTTCCACAAGTGCCACTACTGCGATTTCTACAGCATTGTTGATACGCGCAACCGCCAGCCAGAGTTCGTCGAAAGGCTCAAAGAAGAGCTCACGGCCCTGTCTTGTCGGGCCGCCACTCCCCTCCGCACCATTTTCGTCGGCGGCGGAACCCCTAGCCTGCTCCCCCCAGCCCTCTGGCGCGACCTCCTCACCCACCTCCGGTCCCACTTCGACCTCACCCGACTCGAAGAGTTCACCGTGGAGTGCAACCCGGAAACGGTCACGCGAGAACTTACGGACACCCTTGTGGCCGGGGGGGTTACCCGGGTTAGCATGGGGGCCCAGTCGTTTAACCCGCGCCACCTTGCCACCCTCGAACGCTGGCACAACCCCGACTCCGTCCCCGTCGCCCTCGATCACGCCCGGAAGGCCGGGATCTCTCGGGACTCGATCGACCTGATCTACGCCATACCCGGACAAACGCTTGACGAATGGCGGTCCGACCTCTCGATCGCCCTCTCCATCGGAACGCGCCACCTTTCCTGCTACAACCTCACCTACGAGCCCAACACCGCCATGGCGGTCCGACTCAAGCACGGCGAGTTCACCCCCACCGACGAAGACACCGAAGTCGACATGTTCCTCGTGACCGCCGACCTGCTCCGCGCAGCGGGGCTTCAGCGGTACGAAGTCTCGAACTACGCAGCCCCGGGACAGGAGTGTCGCCACAACCTGATCTACTGGCGCCAGGGGCAGTGGCTCGCCGCGGGCCCCTCCGCCAGCGCCCATTTCGCTGGTCATCGGTGGAAGAACCTCCCCCGCCTGGACGACTACCTCTCCACCAAAACCGCGGGGCTCAGCCATGCCACCGACCATGAAACGCCCGACGCGACGCGTGCGCTGGGCGAACTACTGATGACCGGGCTCAGGCTCTCTGAAGGGCTTGATGCGGTCTCGATCCTCGCCGCCGCAACGGCGCTCGGACCCGATGTAGCCCAGCGAGTGACCCGCACCCGCGAGCGGCACGTGGCCCAGGGCAACATGACCGAAGATCCCTTACGCCTCGTCCTCACCGACGCCGGCATCCTCATCGAGAACCGGGTCACTATCGACTTCCTTCGGGCGCTCGACCCCCGGTGATGCGGGGACGTCGGGACGCTGCAGACGGAGTCGCCCGAGGACATTCTTCATGTCCTTCGGCCAGGGCGTGTCGACATCGATCACTTCGCCGGTCGCGGGATGCACGAACTTCAATCGGTGCGCGTGGAGCGAGAGCCGACCCCCGACTCCCCCACCGCCGCGCGGCCCGTACAGCCCGTCTCCGACGATTGGACAGCCGATGGCCTGCATGTGCACACGGATCTGGTGCAGCCGCCCGGTCACGGCGCGGCACTCGACGACGGCGCCCAGGTTCGAGGAACTCAGCACGCGGTACGCGGTGACCGCGGGCTTTCCGGCGGAGCTCACGCGGGCGAGCTTGCGGACCCGGCGATCATCGGCCTCGTACTCGGCGATTGGTTTGCGGATCACCCCGCTCTGGTGCTTGGGTGTCGGCTGAACCACGGCCCAGTAGTACTTGGCGATCTCACGTTTCTCGAACATCTCGCGGAGACGGTCGTAGGTGTTGCCCCTCAGGGCAACGACCAACAGCCCACTGGTTTCGCGGTCGAGGCGGTGCAGAAGTCCAAAGTCCCTGTCTTTCCCGAGATTTTGGAGCTTCGCGCCGAACTTCGCGAAGAGCCCGTTGAGCAGCGTGTCCTCCTCGTGGCCCAGGCCAGGCTGCGTCACCAGCTTGCAGGGCTTCTCCACGACCAGAAGCTCATCGTCTTCGTGTCGGATGCGGAACTGCACTGCGTCATTCGGCTGCACCGAGAGATTCATCAGG
>JBEIUO010000349.1:0-3941 GCA_040374335.1 Phycisphaeraceae bacterium | reverse complement strand
GGGGGGTGCCGGAGGCGTCCTTGGCTTCGCCCTGGTAGGTGAAGGCGGCGGTGCCGCCGGAGGTCTGGGCGAGGGCGGTGCTGGCGAGGAGGGAGCCGGCGAGGAGTGCGAGGATGGCGGCCTTGGTGAATCGGTGCATGGGAACCTCTTGGAGCGGGGTGCGAGTCGCGGCCCCCCACTGCTTGGCGCGGGGGGTCTTCACGGAGAAGTGCGATGCTCGCGCCCCTGAACCAACACGGATCGTGTAAAATCGGGGCATGATGGAGGACCCCCCGACAGAACCCCCACAGGACGGCGCGGCACGGTGGGCGTCGGAGGAGCTGCTCCCGGTGGTGTACGCGGAGTTGCGACGGCTTGCGGCGGCGCGGCTGGCGCGGGAGCGAAACGGCGGGGCGGGGATGACGCTAGAGCCGACGGCGCTGGTTCACGAGGCGTACATGCGGTTATCGGGGAAGGCGGGGGGAGACGCGAAGCTTTGGAACACGAGCGGGCACTTCTTCGCGGCGGCGGCGGAGGCGATGCGGCGGATCCTGGTGGAGCGGGCGAGGACGCGGATCCGGCGGGACGCGATGGGGAAACGGGAGCCGGTGACGTTGAGCGAGTTGACGGGGATCGGGGATGCGCCGCCGGTGGACATGCTGAGTCTGGATGCCGCGTTGGCGGCGCTGGAGCGGGAGGATGAACGGAAGTTCAGCGTGGTGATGCTGCGGTTCTTTGCTGGGGTGGGGGTTGCGAAGACGGCGGAGTTGCTGGGGGTTTCGGAGATGACGGTGCAGCGGGACTGGACGTTTGCGCGGGCGTGGCTGGTGGACTACATCGAGGGCGAGAAGGGGCGGGAGGGATGAGCGAGGGGTCCACTGGTGGCGGGATGCGGGAGGTTGAGCGGCTCTTTGAGGAGGCGTTGGGAGTTGGCGAGGGGGAGCGGGAGGCGTGGGTCGCGGCACGGGCGGGGGGAGATGAGGCGCTGCGGACGCGGGTGCTAAGGCTGTTGCGTGCGCACGCGGGGGCGGAGTCGGTGTTGCCGACGCCGCCGGAAGGAGGGTTGGGAGTGGTGCCGGAGGAGGGCGTAGACCCGCTGCTGGGCCAGACGCTGGGGTCGTTTCGGCTGGGGGCGATGCTCGGGGCGGGGGGGATGTGCGCGGTGTACGACGCGACGCAGGACTCACCACGACGGCGGGTGGCGGTGAAGGTGTTGCACGCGGCGTTGCTGGGGCGGGATGCGTCGCAGCGGTTTCGGTTGGAGGCGGAGGTGCTCGGGAGTTTGGAGCACGCGGGGATCGCGCACGTGTACGAGGCGGGGGTGGCGACGCTTGGGTTTGGGCGGGTTCCGTATCTGGCGATGGAGTATGTGGATGGGGCGACGCTCTTGTTGCATGCGGAGCGTGCGGGGCTTGGGATTGAGGAGCGGGTGCGGTTGATGGTGGCGGTGTGTGAGGCTGTGGAGCATGCGCACCGGAAGGGCGTGATTCACCGGGACGTGAAGCCTGGGAACATCATGGTGACGGCGGCGGGTCAGGTGAAGGTGCTGGACTTTGGGGTGGCGCGGTGGCTGAATCGGGATGCGGGCGCGACGGGGGCGGCGGCGAGGGAGGCGACGCGAGAGGGGCAGTTGATCGGGACGCTGCAGTACATGAGTCCGGAGCAGGTGAAGGGTGACCCGCGGGGGGTGGACACGAGAACGGACGTGTATGCGCTGGGGGTGGTGCTGTACGAGTTGCTGTCGGGACATCGGCCTTACGACGTGACGGGGATGCCGGTGGCGGAGGCGGCGGCGGTGATCCGAGACCGTGAGCCGCTGGCGCTCGGGAGTGTTGGGCGCGGGTGCGCGGGGGATCTGGAGACGGTTGTTGGGAAGGCGATGGCGAAGGATGCGGGGGAGCGGTACCAGTCGGCGGCGGAGCTTGGGGCGGATCTGAAGCGGTATCTGGGGAGCGAGCCGATTCTGGCGAGGCCGGTGTCGGGGATGTATGTGGTGCGGAAGTTTGTGGCGCGAAATCGGGTGTTGTCTGGGGCGGCGGTTGCGGTGGTTGGGGCGTTGGTGCTGGGTGTGGTGGGGATGTGGATCGGGCTGGATCGGGCGCAGCGGGCGATGATCGCGGCGGAGGAGGCGAGGGAGGCGGAGTCGGCGGCGCTGAGCGAATCGAGGCGGCATGAAGCGGATGCGAAGCTGAGCGCGCGGGAGGCGGAGTTTCAGTCGTATGTGGCAAGTCTCGCGGCTGCGGCGGGCGCGCTCGAGGGGTTTGATGTTGCGGATGCGAAGTCGCATCTGGGGGCGTGCGCGGAGCACATGCGGGGATGGGAGTGGTCGCACCTTCGCGCGATGGCGGACGACAGCGTGGCGACGTACGCGATGACGAGTGACAAGCCGTTTCCCGAGGGGGTGTGGGACATCGCGGTGAGCGCGGACGGGAAGATGTTGGCGGTGGTGGAGAACAGTCGGCGGCTGGTGGTGTGGGACACGGGGGCGGGGCGGGTGGTGAAGGTGCTCGAGCCGCGGGCGGAGACGGGGGATCAGCGGATGACACTGATTCACGGGATTTCGCTGAGTGCGGACGGGTCGGTGCTGGCGTGTGCGCACGCGTGGGGCGGGGTGGGGAGCGTGTGGGACACGAGGAGCTGGAAGATGCGGTTCGTGATGGAGGGGCACACGAACGAGGTGGAGGACGTGGAGGTCTCGCCGGACGGGAGGGTGGTGGCGACGGCGAGCTTTGATGGGACGGTTGGGATGTACAGCGTGGCGGAGGGGAAGCGGATCGGCGTGCTCACCGGGCATGGCGGGGCGGTTCGGTCGGTGTCGTTCAGTGCGGACGGGAAGAGTCTGGCGTCGTCGGAGGTGAGCGGGCTTGCGATCTCGTGGGATGTGGCGGAGATGCGGCCGATTGCACGCGCGAAGTCGATGTGGAGCGGGACGGGGGGACCGTCGAGCATCAGCCCGGACGGGAAGCGGGTGTTGAGCGTGCGGGACGCGGGTTCGCCGTGGATCTGGGATGCGGAGACGGGAGAACCGCTGGTGATCCTGCAGGGGCATCGGACGGCGTGCGCGAGCACGGCGTGGAGTCCGGATGGATCGAGGGTGCTGGTGGGGACGCAGGATCGCGCGATACGCGTGCATGATGCGCGTGATGGTCGGTTGCTGGGGTCGTACCGCGGGCATGAGAGCCCGGTGTCGAGCTTGAGATTGACGAGCGATGGCGGCTCGGTGTTTTCGGCGGGGTACGGGGACACAAGCGGGGTGAGACGGTGGTCGTCGGTGTTGTCGGCGGTGGGGACGGAGGTGCGCTCGCATCCGGGGGATTTCGGCCAGATCGTGATGAGCGAGGACGCGGCGTTGTTTGCGACGATTGGGGTGCGGTGGGGGAATGGGGTGGTGCAGGAGACGGGGACGGGGCGGGTGGTGGGGTTCGTGCGGTGCGAGGGGAGGGCGATGCGTACCGCGTTTGGAAAGGAAGGGCGGCTGTTTGTTGCTCAGGATGACGGGACGTTGTGGAGTTGGACGCGCGGGGGTGGGGTGGCGCGTGTGGGTGAGTCGGAGGGTGCGTTGGCGGGGCAAGTGCTGATGGGGGTGAGCGAGGACGGGGGGCTGGTGTACGCGAGGACAGCGGCGAACGGCGGGATGGATCGGCGGTGGGTGGTGCCTGGGGCGGAGCTGACGGCGAGGGAAGAGTTGCTGCGCGGGGTTGCCGGGCTGATTGGTGCGAAGGGCGATTTGGCACTGCGGTTGACGGAGGCTTCGGAGCTTGAGGGGATCGAAGCGGGGACGGGGAGGGTGATCTGGGATGTTCCGATCGGAGGGGGCGACATATTGGGGCTTGGAGTGCGGGTGAGTTGGGATTCGATGCGGTGCTTGGTCGCGACGAGCGAAGAAGACCTGACGGTGATCGACATGCGGAGTGGGGCGCGGGTCGCGGAGTTAAAGGGGGCGTTGCGGGAGACGCAGAGCG
>JBEIUO010000774.1:0-1784 GCA_040374335.1 Phycisphaeraceae bacterium | reverse complement strand
GGCGGGGGCGAGGGGGAGGGCTGCGCCGGCGCGGAGGAAAAGGCGGGGGAGCGCGTGTTCGTCGCGTTCGCCGACGAGGGTGATCTCGCGCCAATCGCCGCGGGGCACGGGGTCGGGGCACTCGAAGGAGTTTTTCGCGGTGGAGCAGCGGACGAGGAGATCGTCGCCGAGGAGGAAGCTGGAGTCGGCCGCGCGGAGGCGGACGTCGGTGGGGTCGGCGTAGAAGAGGGGGCGGACAATGGGGTCGCCGGTGAGGGAGGCGTGGTGCGCGAGGGTGTAGAGGTACGGGAGGAGGCGGTAGCGACGGAGGAGCGCGAGGCGGCAGATGGTCTCGCAGTGGGTGCCGAAGGACCAGGGCTCGTGGTTGATGGAGTCCTTGATGGAGTGGGCGCGGGTGAAGGGGAGGAGCGCGGCGATGCCCATGAAGCGGGCGAAGAGTTCGGGGGATGCATCGCCGACGAAACCGCCGATGTCGGGGCCGCTGAGGGGTTGACCGCTGAGACCGAGGTTGATGGTGGTGGCGATGGACCAGCGGAGGTGGTGCCAGTCGCTGCGGTTGTCGCCGGTCCAGGTCGCGGCGTAGCGCTGACCGCCGAGGAAGTTGGCGCGGGTAAGGATGAAGGGACGGCGATCGGGCCGTGCCGCGGCCATGCCTTCGCGGGAGGCGCGGACCATGAGCATGCCGTAGACGTTGTGGAAGTTGGCGTGAGGACCGGGGCCACCGAGTTCGGGGTCGGCGTCGTGGTGGTTGGAGTCGGGCATGGTCTTGCCGGGCACGTCGAAGACGGCGGGCTCGTTCATGTCGTTCCAGACGCCGTCGATGCCTTGGGCGAGGAAGTCTTTGTAGAGGGAGGCCCACCATGCGCGGGTGCGGGCGCGGGTGAAGTCGGGGAACGCGCACATGCCGGGCCAGACTTTGCCGTGGTATTCGCGGCCGGCGGCGTTCTTGACGAAGTGGTCGCCGTCGCGGCCTTGTGCGTAGACGTGGTAGTCGGGGTCGACCTTGATGCCGGGGTCGATCATGTAGATGGAACGGAAGCCCATCGAGTGGAGCTTCGCGTTCATGGCTTTGGGGTCGGGGAACTTCTCGGAGTCGAAGGTGAAGCAGCGGAAGCCGTTCATGTAGTCGATGTCGAGCCAGATCACGTCGCAGGGGATAGAGCGGTCGCGGAAGCCCTGGGCGATTTCGATGACGCGGGACTCGGGCTCGTAGCTCCAGCGGCACTGGTGGTAGCCGAGGGCCCAGCGGGGCGGGAGAGGCATGTAGCCGGTGAGGCGTGCGAGTTCGCGCACGACATCGCGCGGGTGGTCGCGCTTGATGATGGTGATGGCGGGAGCGGGGCCCTTCACGCGGAAGGTGACGTCCTTGCGGAGATCGATCTCGCAGCGGCGGGTGGTCTCGGCGATGATGCCCATGGCCGAGCCATCGGGGAGAAGGACGAGGACGAAGGGGTGGGCCTGGTAGAGCGAGGGGGAGCGATCGGTGTAGTCGAAGGCGTCGGTGTTCCAGAGAACCTTGCGGGTCCCGTTGCGCTTGAGGGGGCCGGCCTGTTCGCCGGTGCCGTAGAAGGATGCGCCGGTGGGGCAATCGACGCGGACCACGGATGTGGAGCCGGCGCGGGAGTATCGGGGGCGGGCGGGGAAGTCCACGGGACAGGGCCCGGTGGATTGAGGCTGGACGAGGTAGGCGGGGAAGGGATCGAGGCGGGGTGTGGCCGGGGGCAGGAAGCGCGCGACGCCGAGCGCGATTAGGGAAGCGTCGCGGGCGACGCGTTCGCGAAGGG
>JBEIUO010000168.1:0-6061 GCA_040374335.1 Phycisphaeraceae bacterium | reverse complement strand
GCCTGTGCAAACGCTCCGAGAGGTCCTGAAGATCGGCTGCGTCTCTCTCTTCTCCCCGCGTTGCCAGGAGCCGCGCGAACACATCGTGCCGAGCTCGCAAGGCGTCGAAGACCCCGCGAAACCCGGCCGTCGGCCAGCGGGCTGCCCAGCAGACCACGGCATCGCGCAGCGCGGCCCACTCGGACGCCGTATCGCCCGATTTCTCGATGGCGAGGGCAAGCTTCGTCGGGGCCCAACCGATGAGGGGGGTGAGCGCTAGGCGCCGGGTCGGCGCCTCATGGGTCGGGCTCGCGATTGCGTCGAGCAGTTCGACGAACCAAGATGCCGCGTCCGTGTTGAATATGCTGCTGCTGCCGCTCGTTCGTGCGGTGATGCCGACGGTTTCGAGGGCCCCTCGCAGCGCCGCCGCCTGCCGGTGCGTCCTGCACAAGATGGCGATGTCGCTCGCCCGAAGCGCGCGCCCACTTCCCGTAGGGTCCGTAGCCTTCGGATCGACCCCGATGCGGGCCGGTGACTCTGGGGCGAGCAGGGTCTTTACATAGGCGGCAGCGAGCCCTGGCACGTCACCCTCTTTCGCGTTGGCCGGCATGGCCTGGTACTCGAGCGGCTTGCCGAGCTCGGCGCAGCGGGCATGGAGATGAAAGGCCTCCACGGGGGCGAAGGTAATGCGAGCGTCGTGAAACGGGGGGGCGTCGCCCAGGCCGGCCCAGAGCGTGTTCAAATCGCCTATCAGCGCCGGGTCAGACCGGCGGTTCGAGAGCAACCCGTAGCGGACCGTCCGCCCTTCGGAGACGCTCTCCATGTGGCGGACCGCGGCGAGGTAGACGCCGATGTTCGCGCCACGGAAGCGGTAGATGGCCTGCTTCGGATCGCCGACCAAGTACATGAAGTGGCTCGCGGACTCGAGGAAGACTCGACGGAGGATCGTCCACTGGCTCTCGTCGGTATCCTGGAACTCGTCGACGAGTGCGGCATCGTATCGCTTACGCATGGCGTTCCGGAGGTGTTGGCGGTCCTCCGGGCAACCCTCCTCGGCTTGCAACTGCGCGGCGAGACGGACGATCATCGCGTCGTATGTGAGGACGCCGCGCGTCTGCAGGTCGTGTTCAAGCGCAAGGCGGGCTGCCGCCGCGAAGTCCGGGAGCAGCCAGGCTGCCCGACCGGGCATCACGGATTCGATGACCCGGGCGAGCGGAAAGAACGGGGACTCTTCGAAGGAGCGGTGGTTGAGCCGTTTCTCGGCACCGTCGTTCCAGTGTTCTCGTAGCTTGAAGAGACTATTTCTCAGTTCCTCACTCGGCGAGGTGAGGCCTCGCCCGGCGATCCATGCACGCAGTTCGGCGAGCCGAGCGTCCCGATCTTTTGTCAGTCCGGTGATGTACTCCTTGCCCGGCGCCGCGTGCGAGGCTCTATTCACCACATTCCGAACGGCGTCCTCCGCTGCCTGACCTTCTGGGCGGTCGAGCCAGGCGAGGGCGGCGTCATAGGCCTCGATCTGTGCAATCGCCGCCTCCCGGGCCGCCGCGACGAGCGGTGACGGCTCGGGTGACGCGGGATGCGACGGACCCGGGTCACACCGCTCGTTGCCGGCCGCCGTCACGGTCTTCGAGGCGCTGAGCATCGCATCCACTGAAAGGCCGACCGAGCCGAGGACCGCAACTTGCTCGATGTCGAGATGTGCATAGGCCCCGCAGAGGACATCGGTTACGAAGCGCTGCCGGAGGGGGGCGGGGTCTGCGGCGATCTCTGCGCTCGGGGCCTCGCGTGCGGCGAAGGCCTCGGTCTCCAAGATGCGTTGGCAGAAGCCATGGATGGTCGAGATGGGGGCGAGGTCGTAGTCTCGCAGCGCGGCCTCGATGTGAGCGAGGCGCATGCGCTTCGTCTCGTGGTCTCCCACACACAGTGAGGCGACGACCTCGTCTCGGTCCTCGGTCGGCGGCGCCGTGCGACCCGAGAGCGCCTCCCGCGCGGCTGCGAGGCGACTCCGGACGCGGGTCTTCAGTTCGGCCGTCGCGGCCCGGGTAAATGTGATGACTAGAATGCGGTCGATGGACACCCCTTGCTCGACGACGAGGCGCACGATGAGGCCCTCGGTCTGGTAGGTCTTGCCGGTGCCGGCGCTGGCCTCGATGAGCGCCTTGCGGACGGCGACGAGCGGCAGGAGCGCGCCCTCGGCGGTGCGCGGGGGCCAGGACGTAAGGGGACTGGTGCTCATTTCGCGCTCCCGTTCGCGGTGATCTTCTCGGTGAACTCCTTCCGACCCTCCACGTACGATCGGCGGCCGCGGACGATGGGGCCCCAGACGGCCTCGGCCAGCGCGCGGAAGCTGATAGGCCCCCCGCGCTGGACGCAGTCGTCGAGCGTGTCGAAGAATCCGATGAGGGCATCCTCTGGGCGCCAGCGCGGGAAGAGGCGCTGGATGTACGGGTCGTCCCTGTCACCGCGACCCATGTATGGTGCCCACCCATCCGTGACCCCCTTGAGGGCGGCGACCTTCAAGGCCTCGGGCGACACGCCAGCGGAAACCTTGCTCATCTCCTCGACCATCGCCTTTGAGCATTTCGGGAACAGCAGCAGGGGGTGCTCCCGGCCGAGGCGCCAGACGCGACACAGCGTACGGAGTGTTTCGAGGTCATGTGCCGGACTCTGGGCGCAGAAGCCCCACTCGACGTCGCCCGAAGACACGATCGCCATCCCGGCGGCGGCGGCCGGGGCGCCGGCGGCGGACGTAGCGACGAGCGGGATCCATGAACCCAACCAGCGCTTCGCGCTGATCGAGGAGACCGAGACGGAGAGAATGCCGGCGTCCCCGTCACTCCCGGGTTGCCCCATCGTCAACTGGGCCCGGCCGAAGAGCCGCACGCGCAGGTCGTCCGACGCGCGGTTCGCCGCCTCACCAAACGGCACCTCGAGCGAGATGAGCGGCGGGGCATCCGACAGAAGCGTCGCATGGGCGAGGACCTTCGCCCTCGCTGTCTCGATGGTCGCGAGTGCAGCCCCGACGGCATTCCGGACGATCAGCTCGCCCCCCGCACGCAGGGGCAACTCGCCGCGAGCGGCCAGCTTCCGGAGCTGATTCGCGACGAGCGTCTCGAGTACTTCTTGCGCCGGGGGGCCGGCCCGCAGCGCGTCCGTCGCGAGGAGCTGCTCGAGTGCCCCGTTCTCGAGGGCTCTCTTCATGAGGAGGCTCAGTTCCACCGGCTCTCGATCGGAAAGGGGGGCCGGCGGCTCATCGAGATAGACCCCGAGGCGCCCGTGCAGGAACAGTTTCGGACCGTTTTCGAGACCATTGGCAAGCGTGCCGAATGTCAGTTCCGTCGGCAGCGTTTTTTCGGGGAGCCGCTCAGCCGCCGCTTCGATGACCGGGGCGTCGGTCTGCTTCGCGGAGAGCGCGCGAGCGGCGGCGACAACGGGGGCGTCGAAGAACACTGCCCGCTCCCAACGTGCGGGTGACCACGGGTGGCGTGGCTCGTCGGTGACGATACGCTCCCGCGCCGCCCCCGCGCGCTCGGCGAACTCGATGAGCTCCTCGACCGGCACGCACGGCGGCATCGCTGCGCCCCGCTTCGGCTCGTGCGAGACGAACGAAATCCAGACGTCGTCCACCGCGCCGAGAATGGCATGTGCAAGCGCCTGACGGTCACGGGCCTCGGCGCTCGGAGCGAGGCGCACCCTGTCCACCTCGGCGGCGGGCTCCCACGAGAAGGGTCGGTCCGGTCGCGGAAAGGCACCGGTGTTCATCCCCACCAGCGCCACAAACCCGCACGGGAAAACGGCGCCCGAGGTCAACGGCGTCACCTGGACGGCGTTGTTGTTGTTCCTGCGGCCGGGGACGGGGACGGAGAACCGAGACCGAAGAAGCTGCCGAAGCGCGTCGAGCGTCACCGGGATCGACGTCGACGGTAGCGCCTCGTTCAGCGTTTCGACGAGCTGTGAATGCATCCACGCGAGCGCCGGGCCGGTTGGGGTGAATGCCCCAACAGTCTCGTTGATCAGCGTCTTCCAGGCGTCGGGAGTCCGAGGGCCGCCCCGAAGAGTGTCTCGGAGCACGGCGATGCGCCGCACGACCTCGGCGGCGCGTGCGCTCCGTCGGATGCGATCCCGGTCGCCGGACTCCATTGCGCTCAGCGGCTCGCGAGCGTCTTCGCCGAAACCGAACTCTGCCTCGGGAGACTCGTCGGGCATCACCGCGCCGAACGCCATGCGTTGCAGGCCGAAGTCGATGGTGTTCTGGGCGACCGGGACGCCGTAGACCGCTGTGCGGTCGGCGGAGTCAAAGCCCCACCGCGCGCCGGCCTCGTTCAGCAATCCGGTCACGTCCGCAGCTTCTGCCGGGTTCAGTCCCATTCCACGCTGTAACGCGGGGGCACTGAGCAGATTGGCGAGCCCCGGCAACGTGAGCCGGTCGGCACATTGGTCGATGAGCTGGAGGAGCACGGCCGCGAGTTCGTTATCGCTTTGCAGGCCAAGCTGCGTGATCGACACCGGGATTGCCGGGGCCCCCTTCGATGGGCCGCGGCTCTCGTTCTGGTTCTGTGCGTCGCTGTCTGTATCGGCGTCGGCGTCGGCGTCGGCGTCGGCGTCGGCGTCGGCCGTCGTGCCAGACACACCGCCGCGACGCGCGAAGATGACCTCGATCAGGGGGCCATACGTCCCGATGTCCGGCGTCATCACGAAGACGTCCCGGGGCTCGAGGCGTCCCTCGTTGAAGTGCTCGAGAAGGGTGTCGCGCAGCGCCTCGACTTCTCGGCTCGGTGTCCACGCCCCGCAGAGCCGGGTCCTCGACGTCTCGGTATCGGCACGCTTCGGCGGGGGCTCACCACGTAAGGCCGCCTGCCAGACCGACAGCATCCATGAGGGCTCGCCGTCACGCGTCATCGGAGCGCGGACCTCAATCGTCGCCGTCACCGCGAGTTCGACTCTCTCCGTTTCGTCCATTTGGTGGAACGTCAGCGTTTCGGAAGGGAGCGGGGGCGCATCGGTCATCGCCCAACGCGCAGGTTGAAGGGCAGGCCGGTACCAGCGCACGGTCGTCGACCGCCCCAGCGCCGTGAGCAACTTGCGGTCGGCCAACCGCATGGCCGGCACCCCCAGAACCAGCAGCGGGCCGAGAGCGGCCGGGATGACCGAACCAGACAAAATCTGTGCGCGCGCCCAAGCCGGACCGGCCGCGTCGAAGCCGAGCCCGGCGAGGGAATGCGCGATCCAGGGATCGACGTGCTCCTTTTTCTCCGGCGCCGTGTCCGGCGCGCGGGCCCAGGCGACGACCCGCTGCGGGCGGGCGCGACACATCTCGAGGAGCCGCTCGGCGGCCTGCTGCGCCAAGCTGACACCTCGCCAGGTGCCCAACGCCTCCGTCCCGACCGAGTCTGGATCAACGTACGCGCGCACCGGGGCCAGCCACGGCGCGGACCAGTGGCTCGACCACAGCGTCAGGAGGCACCCGGCGACGTGCGACGCGGCGAAGGTATCATCCGTAGCGCGGTCGAACCAGCGCCCTCCTGGCCCGGTGGCGACACTGGTGGTCGCCGCTGCGACGAGCGCGTCCATGGCGGCGTCGAGTGTCAGGAAACGAAACGCCGCCGCGACTCCGGTTTCCTGCGCGAGCCGGCGTCGATACCAGGTCTCCGCACGGCTCTGCGCGATGACCAACGGAATCGGGACCATCGGGTCCGTGAGCAGATTCTCCGCCCACGACATCCGCCCCGGCCCGTACAGATCGGCTGAAAGCGCCACGGTGCACGCCTCGACATCCGGTGAAACGACCACCACCATCGGCTTCATCCCGCTCTCCCTATCTCGCTCGTCGAGCGGCCTGCGCCTAGAAGACTACTCGCTCGGCGCCCCGATCGACTCCACCACGAGCGACGCCGTGCGTGCCTGCAGGGCGCGTTGCATGCGTTTGAATACCCCCCTAATGGGGCAGTCAGCACCAACACGACTGTGCTCCGTTCACCCACCTACTGCAACCGGTTCAGCACCACGACCCGGTCATTGGAGGCCTATTGGCGGCGCACATCGCCGCACCCCAGCTGGCGCGCCAAGCTCGGCTCTCTCGCAG
>JBEIUO010000336.1:0-4051 GCA_040374335.1 Phycisphaeraceae bacterium | reverse complement strand
CGGCGTGCATCAGGGGGACACGTCGGCGATCGGCGACATGGGTTTGACGGGGAGCGAGTCGCGGGGTTTGTGGCTTTCGCTGCTGGCGATGCTGGCGATTGTTGGGGCGTTCGCGTGGATGGTGATGACCCCGGGGCTTCCGCTTCAGGGCGAGGGGACTCCGACGCTGGCGAACGGACGGGTGGTGGCGCACGAGCAGATCCGGATCGTGGATCAGGCGACGTACGAGGCTTCGCCGCGGGACCGGCGGCTGTTTGCGGAGTCACCTGAGACGGACGACGAGGGCAAGGCGTTGGGGGCGGGGTACTACGTTGTTTCGGGGAATGCGGCGCCGTCGCTGGTGGAGCGGCCGGGGAAACGGTGGTCGCAGGTGATTGTGCCGCTGATTTTCCTGGCGTTTCTGGTGCCGGGGTGTGTGTTCGGGTTTGTGACGGGGAAGTTGAGGTCGCAGAAGGACTTCATCGAGGCGATGTACGCGGGCATTCGGAGCCTGGTGCCTGTGCTGGTGATCATGTTCTTTCTGGGGCAGTTCGTGAACTACTTCCAGTACACGAGGCTGGACCAGATGCTGGCGTACGCGGGTGGGACGGTCCTGGTGCGTGCGGACCTGCCGATCCCGTTGTTGATCACGCTGTTTGTGTTGCTGGTGGTGCTGGGTGACTTTGCGATGAGCGGGATGCTGAGCAAGTTCGGGGTGATGGCGCCGATCTTCATCCCGATGTTCATGATGGTCGGGATCAGTCCGGAGCTGACGACGGCGGCGTATCGGATCGGGGACAGCGTGGTGAACGTGATCACGCCGTTGAACAGCTACCTGCTGATCATTCTGGCGGTGTACCAGAAGTACAAGAGTTCGGCGGGGCTGGGGAACCTGATCTCGCTGATGCTGCCGTACTCGGTGCTGCTGGGGATCGCGTGGATCGGGTTCCTGATCGTGTGGTACCTCTCCGGAAACCCGCTGGGGACGCAGGCGCCGTTGCACTACGTGCCTTCGCCCGGATAACCGGGGTTTGGTGGGTGTGGATTCCGTGTGTGCCGCGGGCGCTGCGGTGGCGGGCTGCGCGTGGAGGATCTGGGGGCCATTTGGTGGCCGGGAGCCCGGGCGTAATGCACATTCGTGTTGCAGCGGCAGTGCCCCGAACGGATACCACGGGGCCGCTGCGACCCTCGCAGCAATCACGGACACGGAGGAGAGAGCCATGAAGAAGCGTTCCCTGACAATCATCGCCGCCGCGGCTGCTGTTCTGGCTTCTGGTGCGACGGCCTTTGCCTTGCAGCCGGGTGTGTTGACGGTTGCGTCGGCCTCCACGGAATCGAATCACTTGCCTCTTGCTCCGATTGTTCTCGCGGGTCTTGGCTGCTTCTTGATTCTCGCGGGCCGGAAGGCCTGAGCGAGCGGGTGACTCCCGCTTGTTGAACTGATCACTCCGGATTTGCCCTCCTCTGGTGAAGCCTCCCCCGAGCCCCCGACTTGCGAAGTCGGGTAGACTCGGGGGATGCTTGTTTTCACCCTTGCCGTTCTCGCTGCCACTGTTGATCCCGTTGACGGCCTTCTCGCGGAGGTTTCGGCGGATCGCATGATGGCGACCGTGGAGAAGCTTGCGTCGTTTGGGACGCGGCACACGCTCTCGGCGACCGATGATCCGGCGCGGGGGATCGGGGCGGCCCGCAACTGGATTCTCGCGGAGATGAAGGCGGCGGGGGGCTCGCTCACGGCGGAGCAAGAGGCGTTTGACGCACCGCCTTCGGTCCGGCTGCCCGAGGGCGCACGCATCGTGAACGTGGTGGGGCGGGTGCCGGGCTCGATGCCGGAGGCGGCACACAGGCTGTACTACGTCGTGGGTCATTACGACAGCCGCAACGGGGATGCGATGGACGGGGTAGGCGATGCGCCGGGGGCAAACGACGATGCGTCAGGGACGGCGGTGGCGATCGAGCTCGCCCGTGTGTTGGCGGATCGCCCGCTCGAGAGCACGGTGGTGTTTCTGTGCACCGCGGCAGAAGAACAGGGCTTGATCGGCGCGAAGTTCCACGCGGATACTGTGGCGGCGGACAAGACCCGGCGGGTGCTGGGTGTGCTGAGCAACGACATCGTCGGCGATCCGTGGGGATCGCGCCCGCGTCTGGCCGATGCGCCCGAGCGGTTCAAGGTCCGCGTGTTCTCGCACGGGATTCCGCGGAATCCCTCGGCGAGCGAGTACTCGGACATCAAGGCGTGGTCGTCGTTCAACGATTCTTCGGGACGACAGCTCGCGCGGTTTGTGGTGGACTCCGCGGCGGCGGCACGCACGGCGGTCACGCCCGTCGTGGTGTTCCGCGATGACCGCTTTCTGCGCGGGGGCGATCACACCCCCTTCGCTGAGCGGGGGATTCCGGCGGTTCGCATGACAGTGCTTCACGAGGATTACTCGCGCCAGCACGCCGACGTCGTTGAGCGGGACGGGAAGCCGTACGGCGATGTGGCCGAGTTCGTGGACCGCGGGTACATGGCGGATGTCGCGAGGGTGAACCTGGCGGCACTCGTGGCCTTGGCGAATGCTCCGTCGCCGCCGACGCGGGTGCGGATGTTGACGGACTCGCTGTCGCCCGACACGAGCCTGAGGTGGGACTCGAGCCCGGAGCCGGATGTCGCGGGGTATGAGGTTGTGTGGCGGGAGACGACGGAGTGGAACTGGACCGCGGTGCAGGATGTCGGGGCTGAAACCAAGGCGACGATTTCCGTAAGCAAGGACGGGTGCTTTTTCGGGGTTCGGGCCTACGACAAGGACGGCAATCGGAGCCCCGTACAGTTCGCGGGTGCCGCGAAGGAGTGAACCATGGGTTCGACGGACGTGCTGGACTATCAGATCATCGGCGACGACCTGCAGGCGGTGGTGGTGACGCTTGATCCCGGCGAGGCGGCTGTCGCCGAGGCTGGCGCGATGTTGTACATGGACGACGGGATCGAGATGTCCAGCGCCCTGTCCATGAAGTCCCAGGAATCCGGCGTGTTCGGGAAGCTCTTCGAGGCCGGGAAGCGCGTGATGGCCGGTGAGAGCATGTTCGTCACGTTCTTCACCAACCACGCGGGCCAGCGGCGCGAGGTGGCGTTCTCGTCGGCGGTGCCGGGGCCTGTCGTGCCCGTGCAGTTGCACGATTTCGGCGGCCAGCTCATCTGCCAGCGCGACGCGTTCCTCTGCGCGGCGAAGGGTGTCGTTGTCGATATCGCCTTCACGAAGCGGTTTGGAGCGGGCATCTTCGGCGGCGAGGGGTTTGTCCTTCAGCGGCTGAGTTCTCCGGATGGGAAGGGGCTGGCGTTTCTCCAGGGCGGCGGCGCGGTGATCGTGAAAGATCTCGCCCCGGACCAGATCCTCCGTGTGGACACCGGGTGCCTCATCGCGATGGAGCCCTCGGTGCAGTACGAGATCGAGATGGTCAAGGGCATGAAGAACAAGCTCTTCGGTGGGGAGGGGCTCTTTAACATGCGATTCCGGGGCCCGGGGCGTGTGTGGCTCCAGAGCATGCCTTTCTCTCGCCTTGCCGACCGGATCCTCAGCCTTGCACCGGGTGAATGACAGTGATCATCGGACACGGGATCGACATCATCGAGATCGCCCGCGTGCGGGAAATGATCGAGCGACACGCCGATCGCTTTATCGAGCGCGTATTCACGCAGGCAGAGGCCGCGTACGCGCGGGATCACGTCGACCCGTTTCCCCGGTTCGCGGCACGCTTTGCCGCGAAGGAGGCGGCGCTCAAGGTCATCGGTACGGGCTGGCGAGATGGCATCGCCTGGACGGACGTCGAGGTCCGGCTGCTCCCGTCGGGGGCACCGTTCCTTGACGTGACCGGGAAGGCGGCGGAGATCGCGGCGGGTCTGGGGATCGTGCGATGGCACGTCTCGCTCAGCCATTCGAGGGAGCTTGCGACGGCGAGCGTGATCGGTGAGGCTTAGCGGCCCAGATGCTTGGTGCCGAAGTGAAGCTCAAGGTATCGTGCGACGTAGTCGACGATGGAGCTGACTTCGGGTATCTGGGGGTTGTTGGTGGAGCCCATGGGCTCGAACCGCATG
>JBEIUO010000110.1:0-6971 GCA_040374335.1 Phycisphaeraceae bacterium | reverse complement strand
GTCCTACGGCGCATTCGTCAAGCTCGAGGACGGCATCGAAGGCCTCGTCCACATCTCCGAGATGTCCTGGACCCGCCGCGTCAACCACCCCTCCGAAATGGTCACCCAGGGCCAGGAAGTTGACGTCGTCGTTCTCGAGATCAACAAGGACAAACTCGAGATCAGCCTCGGCATGAAGCAGACCGAGGTCAACCCTTGGGAGCTCGTCGGCGAGAAGTACCCCCCGGGCACCATGATCGAAGGCAAGGTCCGCAACCTCGCCAACTACGGCGCGTTCGTCGAGATCGAGCCCGGCATCGACGGCCTCCTCCACATCTCCGATATGTCCTGGACCAAGAAGGTCACGCACCCCAACGAAATGCTCAAGAAGGGCGATTCGGTCAAGTGCGTCGTCCTCGAAGTCGACCGCGACAAGCAGCGCATCAGCCTCGGCATGAAGCAGCTCACCGAGGATCCCTGGCTCAACGCCATCCCCGAGCACTACAAGCCCGGCATGGTCGTTCGCGGTGCCGTCACCAAGATCACCAA
The DNA here is from genome assembly GCA_040374335.1 of Phycisphaeraceae bacterium. Taxonomy (GTDB): domain Bacteria; phylum Planctomycetota; class Phycisphaerae; order Phycisphaerales; family UBA1924; genus JBEIUO01. The sequence continues at coordinate 6,443 of JBEIUO010000110.1, read as the reverse complement.
CTTCGGTGTCTTCGTCGAGCTCGAGCAGGACCTCGAAGGTCTCCTCCACATCTCCGAGCTGGCCGACCACAAGGTCGAGAACCCGCAGGACATCGTCAAGCCCGGCGATGAAGTCGACGTCAAGATCCTCCGCGTCGACCGGGCCGACCGCAAGATCGGCCTCTCCCTCAAGCGCGCTCAGTGGGGCGATTCCACCGGCGCTGCTCCCGTCGAGGACGACTCCCCCAAGAAGGGCCGCAACGCCCCGACCCGCGGCGGTATGGACGACCACGGCGCCATGGGCACCGACAAGATCCGCTTCCAGTAATCGGATCCAAAAACACCGCCGCCGCGAGAACCTCTCGCGGCGCTGATACGAAACCCTTTGCACCCCGGAGCCGCCTCCGGGGTGCTTTCTTTGTACCCTTCCTACTCACTCCCGCTCAGCACATCGCCAGAAAGGTCAGCAGGCACAAGAAGGCGACTTTGCGGTGGGTTTCGTTGATCTGAACGAGTACTTTCATGGCCGTCCTCATCTTTCCAGTTGTATCACATCTCATGGAACAATCCATGTGCCATTCCCCCCGTCCCGGCCAGTTCCCCTCTTTTCACCGGTTTTCGGACCCCCCGCCCCGCAGCCCTTGCCGACCGTCGCTTCTGCGCACCATCGCGCGCTGCCTCATCGCATCAACGTTGCTCGCCCTCCCCGCCCTCGCCCAACCCGCCGCCACCGACCCCGCGCGCCCCGTCCCCCCGGCCGATGCCATGCGCCTCTACCAGGCCGCCGACCGCTGGATCCGTGACTGGAACCTCCCCCCCGCCCCAGAACCCGAACCCGCCGTGCCCGCCGCCGCTATCACCCTCCGCCTCGATGGCCTCGTCGTCGGCCGCGGCACCTCCCTCGCTCAAAACGGCGCAGCCCTCCACGCCGCGACCCAGCGCGCCATCCTCATGGCCGAACGCAAACTCCCCTGGTCCCACGACGCCGTCGGCGAAAAGGCCCGGCGCGAAGAAGCCGCCAAGCTCATGATCAGCCTCGAACTCGGAGGCGCCCCCGTCCCCGTCCAGGCCCAGACCTGGCTCGAGTTCGACCTCCTCTTCCGGGCCGGTGACGACGGCGTCGCCGTGCGGGTCGGCGAGCGAGAAGAAGCGATGTTCGCCGGTCAGATGCTCACCCTGGGGTATTCACCGAGTGAGGCGGCCGTCGCGCTCCTCGGCCGACTCTCCGGCGATGCAGCCCCGGTCGTCCGCAGTGACCCCAAAGCCCAGCCCGCGATCCTGTCGAAGGAGCGCGGGGCGGTCTTCTACTCCATTCGCACCCGCCACCTCGCCCAGAAGCGGGTGGGTGAGAGTCCCGCGTTCCTCTTTAGAGGGGGCCGGACCATCGAGGCCCACGAGATCACCACGGCATCGCTCCGCCAGTTGGCCGTAGACCTCGCGGAGAACCTGGGCCGTCGGGTCGCGACGCGCCGGATCGACCCTGGGGCTTCACTTGCCGAACCTCGCGACGTCACCGTGCTGCAGGGCACCCTCAAACTCGGGGTTCCCGCTGATGAAGACCCCGCCGGTGCCTTCGAGACCCTTCTCGCCGTCCACGCCCTCCGAAACTTCGCCGGGATTGAGTCCGTCGACCAGGAAGCACGCGGGCGGGCGGTCAAGCTGGCGACCGAGTTGGTGGACGGTCTGTTCGCGGGGGCGGACCGGACCCCGGTTCTGGGGGTTGAAGTCTCCGCAGCACTGATTATCGCAGCAACAACAGGCGCAGATGCGAGGAACGGCCTGCCCGAGGGCGCGTGGGAGATGGCAAAGCTAGCGGTGGGGGGGGCGTATGCGCCAACGACCGGGTGGGATCCGAAGGTGGCTTTGGCCGCCAGATCAATGGTTGCCCTGGCCCTGGTTCGCCTGGGCCACGAGAACGCCGAAGCGGCGGTCCGGGCGATCTACACCGAGACCCCGGCGAAGATGCTTGTGGCCCATATGCCCTATCTGGGGTGGTCCGAGTTGGAACTCGCGGCGGGGAAGCCGCAGGTTGCCGCGGCGACCGCGCTCCGCGAGATGCGGACGGATGTGTGGGATCACCAGCTCTCGTCGCGCGATGCCGGGGAGGATGGGCCGGACTTGGTCGGGGGGATCGTGTTTACGAATAGCCCGCAGCCGCTGCCGACGTGGCTGGGGCTGAAGCCGGGGGCGTTCTTGGCGACGATGGCGCGGGATTCGAGGCTGACGGGGTCGGATGAGAAGCTGAAGGAGCTGATCCGGCTGTCGTTGCTCGGTCGGTTTGCGAGGCAGTTGGCGGTGGATGAGCACGCGGCGTACGCGGCGAGCGATCGGGTGCGGGCGGAGTGGGGAATGCGGACGGCGATGTGGGAAATGCGGCAGCCACCGGAGGTTCAGGCGGTGGGGTTGATGGCGGTTTCGGAGTTGGTGCGGACGCTGGACGCGGCGGCGGCGGTACCCCCCGAAACTCCGTGAATTCTTGGTGTTTTCGGGGGACTCCGGGGGTGAAAGCGGGCGGGTGGAAGCCTAGTATTTCGGAGATTGTTTGGGAGGCGTGAGCGGTATCGGAAGGAACCGATTCGCGGGGCGCTTCGGGATGCGCGGGAGGCCGAGATGAGCGAAAAGCCAGAGGGGGCATCGACCCACAACCACGGCCACATCGTGGAGCTGGACATTCAGCGGGAGCTGAAGGACAGCTATCTCACGTACGCGATGAGTACGATCATGGATCGTGCGTTGCCGGATGTGCGCGACGGCCTGAAGCCGAGCCAGCGGCGGATTTTGGTGGCGATGGAAGATCTGAAGCTGCGCCCGAGCAAGAAGCACCTGAAGTGCGCGAAGATTACGGGGCAGACGTCGGGCGACTACCACCCGCACGGTGACGCGGTGATCTATCCCACCCTCGTCATCATGGCGCAGGGGTGGAGGATGAGGACGCCGCTGATCGACCCGCAGGGGAACTTCGGCTCGATCAACGGTGACGCGCCGGCTGCACAGCGGTACACCGAGGCCAGGATGAAGCAGGCCGCGATGGACATGCTCGCGGACATTGATCAGGAGACGGTGGACTTTCAGCCCAACTACGACGATCGGTTGATGGAGCCGACGGTGTTGCCGGGGAAGTTCCCGAACCTGCTCATCAACGGCGGGGTGGGGATCGCGGTGGGTATGGCGACGAGTCTGCCACCGCACAATCCGACCGAGGTCTTCGATTCGATCATCCGCGTGCTGGACAACCCGGAGCTCGGGTTGGACGAGTTGATGCGGGATGTGTTGGACGAGTCGGGGAACATTGTTCGCCATGGGATCAAGGGCCCGGACTTTCCAACCGGCGGCGTGATCCACGGGCGTCGTGGGATCATCGAGGGGTACTTGAACGGGCGAGGCAAGGTGACGGTGCGGGGCACGGTGCACGTGGAGGAGACGGGCAAGGACCGGCACGCGATCGTGATCGATGAGATTCCGTTCATGGTCGCCCAGGGAAACCTGGTTGAGTGGATCGTGGACGCGATCAAGGAAGAGAAGATCGGCGATGTTTCGGACGTTCACGACTACTCGGGCCGCGAGGCGCAGACGAAGGTCGTGATCGAGCTGAAGAAGGGCGGGGATCCGCGGGTCGTCGAGAACCAGTTGTACGAGTTCACGCCGCTGCAGCAGACGTTCAGCATTATGAACATCGCGCTGGTGAATCGCCAGCCGCGGACGCTGAGCCTTCGCCAGCTGATCGACTGCTACATCGACCACCGGGTGGACGTGATCCGTCGTCGGACGGCGTACCAGCTGCGTGAGGCGAAGAAGAGGGCGCACCTGTTGGAGGGGATGATCCTCGCGGTGTGCGACATCGACGAGGTGATCCGCGAGATCCGGGCGAGCAAGACGCGTGAAGAGGCGATCGAGCGACTGATGGCACGCCGCTTCTCGATTCCCGCGGGGCATCCGCACGCTCCGAAAATCCCTGAGGCGTTGATGAAGATCGTTTCCTCGAACGCCGCGGCGGGCGGGATTCTGCTGACGCGCGTGCAGGCCGAGCACATCGGTGCGATGCGGCTGATCCAGCTCGTTGGGCTGGAGATCGAGCGGCTGGTGAGCGAGTACAGGGACCTCGTCGAGAAGATCGCGGACCTTGAGGACATCCTGGCCTCCGCTCCGCGGGTATGGGCGATCATCAAGGCGGACGCGGAAGAGATGCGTGCGAGGTATGGCTCGCCCCGCCGAACCCGGATCGAGGATGCCGGCGCGGACATCAACATCGCGGAGCTCATCCCCCAGGAGACCGTCGCGCTCACCATCAGCCACCAGGGCTATGTGAAGCGAGTTCCTCTCGACACGTACCGCCAGCAGAATCGCGGCGGCAAGGGCATCCGCGCGGGGGACACCCGCGCCGACGACGACTTCATTGAGCACCTCTTCGTCGCGGGGACGCACGACGACCTGCTCTGCTTCACGCACACGGGGCGGGTATTCAAGATCAAGGTGTTCGAGATCCCCGAGATGAGCCGCACCTCCACCGGGCGTGCGATCGTCAACATCATCGCGCTCAAGCCGGGTGAGCGGACCTGCGCGTACCTCGCGATCAAGAACTTCGAGGAAGGCAGCAACTACCTCACCTTCGTCACCCGCAACGGCATCGTGAAGCGGACGGCGTTGAAGGAGTACCGCAACGTCGGTGCTTCCGGCATCATCGCGGTCGGCCTGAAGGATGGCGATTCGCTCCTGGACGTCACGCTGACCGACGGGCAGGACGATCTGCTCCTCGCGACCGCCGGCGGCATGGCGATCCGCTTCAACGAAGAGGACGCCCGCCTCATGGGGCGTCCGGCCGAGGGCGTGAAGGGGATCGATCTCGAAGCCGGCGACGAGGTCATCAGCGTCGTGCGTGTGCCCATGAAACCCGACGCCGACGGGGACCTCATGACCGCCGATCCTTCGATGACGCTGCTCACCATCACCGACAAGGGATACGGGAAGCGCACCCCGATCGACGAATATCGCGTCGCCCCCGAGGCAGGCAAGCTCCGCTCGCAGTCGCGTGGCGGCAAGGGCCGTGTCGACATCAAGCTGACGGAGAAGAACGGTCGGAGCGTCGCCGGGCTGCACATGAGCAATGGCGACGACGTGGTCGTGATCAGCAAGGCCGGCCAGCTCGTGCGCATGCCGGCCGCGACGATCCGCGAGTGCGGGCGTGGTTCGCAGGGGGTGCGGGTCGCGTCGCTGAACGACGGCGATCAGGTGATCGCCGCGGCACGGGTGTTGGAATCAGAGAAGGGCGACGACGCCGGCGCGACACCGCCGCCGGTGATCCCCGAGGATGAGGGCGGAACGGTTGAATCGTGACGGGGAAGTGCCCCGAAGGCATCGGTGATGCCCTACTCGGGGTCGGAAGGGAATCGAGGTATGGCGACAGACTGGTCGGAAGACATCGTGATTTCGGATCTGGCTGACGAGCCGGCGTTTTCCGAAGACCTCTCCTCGATCATCGAGCGGATGGGTCCGGGTTCCAAGCACGTGCCGCACGTGGTCTTGAACATGGCCGGTGTTACCTATCTGAACTCCTCGAACCTCGCGCAACTGCTGACCCTGCACAAGACCCTCGGCGGGCGAGGCCGCCTGCTGAAGCTCTGCTCGGTTTCTGAGGAAGTCGTGGCACTGTTCGCGATCACCGGGCTTACCAAGATCTTCCGGTTCGCGCCCGATCCGATGACGGCGCTTGCCGGCATTCAGATCGAGAGCGAAGCGAGCGACGGGAGACCGGCCTAAGCCGACGCATCGCGTGACCGCCACCGCCACCCATTCCGCCGCGCTCACCTCCAATCGGGAAACCCCGGTCGCGGAACTGCGCGAGCTGAAGAAGATCTACTACAAGCCTGACGGCTCCATCATGGTCGAAGCACTCCGTGGGATCGACCTCTCGATCAGCCACGGGGAATACGTCGCCATCATGGGTTCATCGGGCTCTGGCAAGTCCACCCTCATGAACGTTCTCGGCTGCCTCGACCAGCCGACCAACGGCGCGTACCTCCTGGATGGTCAGGACGTCGCGGCCATGCCAGACGAGGACCTCAGCAGGTATCGGGGCGTGAAGATCGGGTTCGTCTTTCAGGCGTTCAACCTCATCCCTGAGCTCACCATCCTCGAGAACGTCGCCACTCCGCTTTTCTACCAGGGCGTGGGAAAGCGGGAGCGACTCGATCGGGCCGAGGCGATGCTCGCGAAGGTCGGTCTGGGCGATCGGGTGGACCACCGCCCGCGTGAGCTGTCGGGTGGTCAGCAGCAGCGATCTGCGATCGCGCGAGCGCTGGTCACCAAGCCGGTCGTGCTGATGGCCGACGAGCCCACGGGCAACCTCGACTCCACCACCGGTCGCGCAATCCTCGAGCTCTTCGAGGAACTCCACGGTTCGGGCATGACGATCATCATGGTGACGCACGACGACTCCATAGCCGGCCGCTGCAAGCGCGTCGTGCGAT
>JBEIUO010000101.1:0-7162 GCA_040374335.1 Phycisphaeraceae bacterium | reverse complement strand
TCAGCTCGAGCTTCAGACCCAGCGCCGGTGAGTTCACCGAGATCGACAGCCCCTTGCCCGAGCCCAGGTTGCCGTTGATCAACGCCGCAACGTCCTGCCCGCGGTCCCGCTCCGCCGTCTCGATCTCGTTGTTCGAGAGCAACGTCGACCACCCGAACGGAGTGTCCACGTGGTACGCCTGATCCGACGCGAACCGGTACGTCGTGAACGAGTTCTCGGTCGGATCCAGTGGCCCGCCGAGCCGCTTCACCGACACGAACGCGTCCGACCCGTAGTCCGCCGAACGGAACACCATCCCCGAGGATGCGCTCCCGTTGATCAGCTCCGCCTCCACCCCCGTCAGCGCGGCGAGGTTGTTGACCGCCTGCACCAGCGTCGTCAGCGACTGGCCCGACGCCACCGTCAGAACCTGCACGCCCGACGGGCCCGCGATCTCAAGCGTCATCGCGGACAGCGTCACCCCCGCCGGGGTCGTGTCGCCGTTGTAGAACAAGGACCCCGTCTGGGCCGATGTCACCACGTCCACGTCAACCCGCAGGTTCGCCTGGCTCACAAAGCTCGCGTTCGACACCCGCGCCGTCGTGATCGCGCTCGTCGCCAAACCCGAAAGCTCATAGTCCAGCGAACCGTCCAGCAGCCGAAGCCCGCCGAACGTCGCCGTGTTGCTGATCCGCGTGATCGACTCGATCGCCGAGTCAATCTGCAGCTGGTTCGCGGCTCGCTCCGACGCCGATACCGCGCCCGTGTTGGCGCTCTGCACCACCAGGCTCCGGATCGAGTTCAGAAGGTCGTTCACCTCCGCGAGCGAGCCCTCCGTCGTCGCGATCATGCTGCTCGCACGCTCCGCGTTCTTCATCCCCTGGTCCACGCCCTGGAGATCCGAACGCAGCCGCTCCGAAATGATCAGGCCCGCCGGATCGTCCGCACCGCGGTTGATCCGCAAACCCGTCGACAGCCGCTGCAGCCTTACGTCCAGCTCTCGCTGCGTTCGATTCAGGCTGTTCTGCGCGACCACACTCGAGATATTCGTATTGATTCGAGACATTGCAATCCTCCGTGACTGCTTCGTTCCTGTTGCGGCCCGTGCGGGGCCCCTGGGTGTCTGCCTACGCGTTCTTCCGTCCTACCTCACCCGTGTCCCCCGCTCGTTCCCTACGCCCCCTTCGCCGTCGCTGATCGGGACACCGCCCCGATCCGCCCAGGCCCCGACAACCCCGTCGCCGCAAGCGGCGCCGCCGTCGTCAGCCCTGTCGCCCGCGTCCGCGTTCTCGCCGGCCCCGGTGACACCGGCGGCAATACCGCCATGTCGCTCCCCGACAGCCTCGCGGCGTCCTCGTTCTCCTTCTTGATCGCGTCGTAGACCTCTTTGCGATGTACGGCAATCCGCGTCGGTGCGTTGATCCCAAGACGAACCTTGTCCCCGCGGATATCCACCACGGTGATCTCGATGTCGTCCCCGATCATGATCGTCTCGTCGCGCTGCCGGGAAAGAACCAGCATGCTTGAGCTCCTTGACCCATTCACCAAGGGCGTCCATGCCCTCGGGGGGACGGCCCGCGATGCCCACGCCCGGTGTTGCCACCGGCCGCCCGCGGACCGCCGTTCCCACGTCCTGTTGTTCACTGCGACGTCTGTCCATCTGCTCGAACCCGTCCGCTGGCTTACGCCGACGCCGCCTGCGCAGGTGCCGCCGTCGCCACCTTCATCAACGGGTGACGCGTCGTCCAGCGCTTCTCAGCAAGCACCATCTGCTCGCCTTCCTTCGTCAACGTGTTGATCACCAGCGGGCCCTGCAGATTCCCCGTCAACTGCTGATCAACCTTGTTCACGATCACAAACACCTGAGCATCATCCAGCTTGCTCAGCTTCAACTCCACCATCTGCTCCGGCCTCACCGGCACCGAGTAGTCCGGCACAAACAACGCCGGATCCGTCACCACAAACGCCAGCGACGGATCGTCCATCGACTGCAGCCAGAAAAAGGCCGCGTCCGTCCCCGGCTCCAGCAGACAGAACCTCGTGCACCCGGAGAACCCCAGAAGGCCCTTCGGAAACTGGATCACGCGGTCCTCCGCGATCTCCAACGTCCCAAACCGTGTCGTTCGCACTTCCATCGCGCGAGCTCCAGCTCAAGGCCCTGACGCGTGCGGACCGAACCCGGCGCATCCAAACGCCGGCGACATCCTGCCCTTCGATCCCCGTCGCGGCCTCGCACGACGGGACACGCAAAGTCTTCAAATCTCCCGACCAGGCTTCCGCCCGACCAGGCTCATCCCAAGTAATCCAGCAGGCTCAACCGTCCCGCCGCCGACGTCGCCTGCAAACCCGCCTGCAACTGCGTCTGCAACAAACTGAACCTCACCGACGCCTCCGCATAGTCCGTATCCCGCAGCTCGCTCCGCACCGCCAGGTCCATCGTCTGCCGATCCACTTCCCGCTCCGCCGCCGACTCCACCCGCTGCACGTAACTCCCCACCAGCCCCCGCAACTCCGACAGTGAACCAATCGATTCCTCAATCCCCTCAGCAGCAAGACGTATGCCAGTCACGCTGTTGGTCCTCAGGGCCTCCCGAAGGTCCATCAGGTGCGTAAACAGGCTCTCCACGCGCACCTTTGCGCGGTCCTCACCCGTCAACGTTGCGCTCCCCCCGTCGTACGTCCCCGTCGTCAACCCCAAATGCTCCGCCGCCGCCGAGTTGTTCAGCTTCTCCACCCGGATCGCGCCCGAAAACGATGCGTCCTGCGTCAGCGAAATCCCGTTCGTCGTCGCCGACAGCCCCGCCGTCAACGCCGTCCCCGGCAACCCCGCCGCCGCCAACCCCGCCTGGATCTCCGAGTTGATCCGCGCCAACACCGTCCCCACATCCGTCATGTCCTGCGGCCGCAAATCCACCGTCAGCCGCGTCCCCGCCCCGTTCCCCAGCACGATCACAAGGTCACTGCTCAGCGCCGGATCAACCGCCCCCGTCACCGGGTTCGTCACGTTGTCCACGATCTCAACCCCCGCCCCAAAGTTGAAATCCGCCACCCGCGTGCTCGTCGTCAGCGACCGGATCCCCAGCATCGTCGCCGTCGAGCCCCCGCCCGCCACCTCCGACACCGACAGCGACCGCGAGCTCTCCGTCGACAACTCGTTCACCAGGTCAATCCCCGTCCCATCGTCGTTGATCTTCACACGAACGCCCAGCTCGGCCCCCTCGATCAGGCTCCGCACGTCCCCCAGCGTCGTCGCCCCCGAGAGATTCACCGTCGCCGTCCGCCCCGCGTTCGAAATCCGCAGCGACCCCAACGCCCCCGTCAACCCCGCCATCGCGCTCACCGGCGTCCGCCAGCTCAGCCGCGCATCCAGCGCCCCGCCGGCTGCGGTCGTCGAACTGAAGCTCACGCCCGACAACCCCAGATCCTGGGCCGTCACGCCCGTCGACAGATCCGTGAACTCCACCGTGTTCCCCACCGCCACATCCATCGAAATCGCGTCCCCAGACACCGAAACGCCCCCCGCGCCCAGCACCGTCGCGGCGTTGTCCTCCTCGTACTGCCGGATCGCCCCGTTGATCGACGCCAGCACGTCACGCATCGTGTCCGCGCCCGACAGGTCCACCCGGATCAGGTCCCCGCCGTTGATCGAAACACCGATCTCCCCCCGCTCGATCGCCAACCCCCGCGCGCCCATCACTTCATCGAGCTTCGTGTCCAGCGTCAACTCCGGGTCCAGGTCCACGTCCCCGCGCACCCGCGACGACGTCCCCGCCAACGCCTCCACGCCACCGACCGTGATCGGTACCGTCGACGCCAGCCCCGTGTCCGTCACCAGCCCCGTTCCCTCCCCGCGATACCGGTACCCGCCGAGCACCGACTCCATCGGCGATCGACTCGAGATGTTCCCGCCGAAGATGTACCCCGCAACCCCCTGCCGGTTCGCCGAGTTGAACAGGCTCTGCAGCATCTGATCCACAACCACCGCCTGATCCTCGCGCTCCGACGCCGACGACGTGATGTTGATCTGCTCCGACGCGAGGCTCTTGGCCTCCAGCGCCAAACTCCCCACCTCGTTCAGCGTCGTATCAATCACGCCCAGCGACGCCGACGCGTGCGACAGGTTCCGCTCAACCTGATCGCTCCGCTCCAGCCTGTCGTCCAGCACGCCCACGATCGCCGCCCGCACCGAGTCGTCGCTCACCCGCTGGATCGCCCGCCCCGACGAGATCTGCTCCTGCGCCCTCAGCAACGCGATGTTCGTCCGCGTGAGATTCGTCAGCCCGATGCGGCTGCTCATCAGCGTGGGAACTCTCGAGATGCCAGAAGGAAGTGTCATGGTTTTACACCAGGTTCAGCAGGGTTTGTGTCAGTTCGTCCGCGATCGAGATCAGCCGCGCCGCCCCCTGGTACTGCCGCTGATAGTTGATCAGATTCACCGCCTCTTCATCCAAACTCACGCCGCTCACCGCAGCCCGCTGCGCGCTCAGGCTCTCCGTCACCACTGCCGAAGCCTCCGCGCGGCTCTTGGCCGTCGCCGTCTGGTTTCCCACAAGCTGCGACGCGTCCCGCCACGCCTCCGTGATCGACCGGTCCGAAAGCGTCGAGATCTTCTGCGTCTGCAGCCCGTTGATCGCCAGCGCCGTCCCGTTCTCCACAAACCCGCTCGCCGTGTCCCGCCCCCGCGCCAGAAGCGACGGATTCCGCTCCAGATCCCCACGCACCTCGATGTCCGTCCCGTTCGTCCCGGTGAAGTACGCGTTCACCCCGAGCACCGCGAGCGCACCCGACGTGTCGTCCGCGAGTGAGAACTCCAGCCCCTCGTCCGCCTCGATCACCAGCTTCCCCTCGGCATCAAACGATGCGCTCAACCCCGACACCGCGTCGATCGCCGCACGGATCCCATCCGCAGTCGTGTCGTCCCCCGTCCCCGGCAACCCCGCATTCGTCAGCCCATCCAGATCCACATTTACCCGCACCGACTCCGCCGCCCCCGTCGCCGTGTTCCGCACGTTCACCACAAAGCCGCCCGAAACCGCCGAGTACGGCAGCCCCGAAAACGTCTCGTTCTCCGGGTCGTTCATCGCCAGCGTCCGATCCGCCGTCCGCACCGTCAGCGACCCCGACAACGCCGAGAACCCGCTCAGGTTCCTCCCCGTCGAGTGCAGCTTGTTCACCTGGAAAATCAGCTGCGCCGCGATCTCGTCCAGCGCCGCAACCGTCTCATCCAGCGCGCCCGTCCTCCCGCTCACCACCGCGCCGATCTGCCCCGTCGTGATGTCCAGTTGCGTCTGGCTCTCGCTCACCAGCACCCGCGTCACCGTCTCGCCGTTGTCGCTCTCCCGCCTCACCTCAAGCCCACGCGACCGCGATCCCATCACCACCGGAGTCGACCCCACCAGCACGTCGATTCCCTGCTGCCCCCGATCCACCACCGACACCTCGAGCAGACTCGAAAGATCCGTCAACGCCTGGTCCCGCTGGTCCCGCAGCGTGTTCGCCGTCGCCCCCGTCCCCTCCGCGTCATAAATCGCACGATTCAGCTCCGCCACCTGCGTCAGCAGCTCGTTCGCCGACCGCACGCCCTCCGCCAGTTGCTGATCCAGAAGCGTCCTCTGCTGCGTCAGATCAGACCGCAGCGAACGCACGAACGACGCCAGCTTCGCCCCCTGATTCACCACCACCGCCGACGATCCGTTCCCGTTCGCGGTCTCCGACCACGCCCTGAAAAACGACGACATCTCGCTCGAAAGATCGTTGTCCCCCAGCTCCCCAAGCACCGACTCGATCTGCGACATCAACCCGTACTGCGTCTGCGCCGCCGACTGATCCGCCGCGCTCGCCCACAACCTCCCCGTCAGCGCATTGTCCACCTGCCGCCGCACGTCGCGCACCTGCACGCCCAAACCAATGCTGATCCCCTGCAGCGAGCTGTCCCCCCGCATCGGGCTGAACGTGCCCACCTGCCGGGAGTACCCCGGCGTGGCCGCGTTGGCCATGTTGTTGCCGGCGATCTGAATGCCCACCTGGCTCGCGCCAAGGGCCGACCGACCGATATTGAGCACGCTGCTAAGGCTCATGGAGTTCCTTCGCGCAAGGGCCGCATCAACTCACGACCGCAAATCCAATGCCGAAACCACCGAGGGCCCCGCCTCGACCCGCCCCTGCCTCCCATACGTCTTCGCGTGATTCAGCGACCCCGAGACCTGCCGCGCGATCCCCTCCATGTGGGCCAGCAGCGAATCCGTCGCCACCCGGATCACCCGCACCCGCTCGTGCACCCGCTCCACCAGCCCCCGCACCTTCTCCGCAAACGCCACCAGCCGCGGCGCCTCGCTCGTCAGCCCCGCCAGGTGCGAGATCTTCACATCCGTCCCGTGCGCCTTCAGCAGCTCCGGCCGCCCCGATGCCGCCCGCGCCGTGATCTCACGCCGCTGCCGATCAAGCTCCGCCGCCCGCGTCCACAGCGGCCGCTGCGCCTCAACCGCCTGCTGCAACGCCCTCGCATCCGCCGCCCGTAGCGCACGCTCGTGCTCCGCCAGACACCCCTCCAGCGTGCGATACAGCTCCGTGAACGCATTCAGCAACACGTCCAGTTCGCTCGCCAACGCCGGCCCCGCCAGTACGGAAGTCTTCATCGCTTCCCTCCCTGATCTCTCGACATCTTCGCGCTCAGCCTCGCCGCGATCGAATCAACCAGCGGCCACTGCGCAGAAGTCGTCAACCGACGCGAAAACTCCGCGTCCAGCAGCCCCGCAAAGGTCTTCTCCCCCGGTCCCGGTCCAAACGGCGGTGCCGCCTGGTTCGACGCCCGCAACCGCTCAAAGATCGGCTGCACCAGCGCCACCGACACCAACTGCTCCGCCGCCTCCCGCGCCGCCTCCGGTGTCCGCTCCGCTACCCCCTCCGCTCGCGACAACACCTGCGCAAACCCCAACGTCTCCTCACGCCTCTGCGCATCCCGCACGCTCACCGCCCCCGTCACCGCGGCAGTGGGGGAGGCAATCATCCCGCTTGTCGTTCCAATCGCGTTCAACATGGCACCGGATCCTCCAGGCCTTCCTGCTCTGCCGGCAACACCGGCGCCGCAGTTTCACGCCACTGGTAATAGGCCGACAGGCCCCGCCCGGCTATGGTCTCGGCCACCAGGGCGCAGCCAGGGCAACACATCATGCGCAGCGTGCCG
>JBEIUO010000410.1:0-3603 GCA_040374335.1 Phycisphaeraceae bacterium | reverse complement strand
TCCCGCCCCGACCGCGCCACCCTCCTCGACTCCATCCGCGACGCCTTCATCCAACTCAGCCACCAGTTGTCCGCGGCTGACTTCGACCTCTCCGCCACCGATCGCGGCTTCCACGCCATCGGTGTCTGCGCCCCCGGCCTCTTCGATGAGTCCTCCGGCCGCTTCACCACCTGCGTCAACCTCCCCGGCCTCGTCGGTCTCTCGCTCGAGAACCTCCTCGCGCCCACCCACCTCAACCACCTCCCCGCGCGCCTCGTCACCGACGCCTTCGCCGCCGCCATCGACTTCGCGGCCTCGACAAACTCCCAGCACCCCCGCGTCCTCGCGCTCTCCCTCGGCACCGGCGTCGGCGCGTGCGTCCTCGACAGCCGCAGCCCGCTGCTCATCTCCGGCCGATCCCCCGGCCACTTCGGCCAACTCGATGTCTCCCTCGACGACCACCCGCCCGTCGGCCCCGACGGTGGTGCCGGCGGCCTCGAGGCTTACATCGGCCTCCCCGCGCTCACCCGCCGCTTCGCCTGCGCCCCCGACGATCTCCCCACCCACCTCGCAGCACTCGCTCCCGATTCCCCTCCCCTCCGAGCCCTCGCGCGCGCCATCCGCATCGGTCACGCCATCTTCCGGCCCGACGCCGTCTGGCTCCTCGGCGGCATCGGCGCCGCCCTCGCACCGGCCCTCCCCACCCTCCGCGAGCTCGTTTCCTCCCAACTCACGTCTGTAGCCCGCGAGCACTGGGACCTCGCCACCGCCACGACCACCTTCCACGCCGCGGCAGGGGCCGCCCGCCTCGCTGAAGAGGTCCTATAACCACATGTAAACGTTTGCGGGATTTGTGCGGCCAAAATTCTCTTGCTGGTTTATTTGGAATTATATAACCTGCTCCGGCGGCCTCCGTGGTCGCGATCAGTCACCCCATAGCACTCGAGAGATCACCCATGAAGCTCCCCCTCTTGCTCACGGCCCTCGCCGCCTCCACCGCGCAGGCGCAGCTCAACCTGTACCTGGAGAACACGCAGGACCTCTTCTCCCTCTGCGTGGCCCCCACGGTCACGCAACCCAACCCATTCTTCATCGGCAACAACCCCAGCGTGATCGCTCTGTCGGGCGACCGTCTGTTCGTCGCCGGGTACAACAACACCGCTGCCGCGGCGAACCTGCGGGTCGTCAAGATCGAGAACATCTTCGGCACGCGAGCTTTCCGCCTGTTGAACACCAACCCGGACCCGCTCGGCGCCCCGGTCTACGACATCTCTGTCCCGGGCCAGCGCGGCTTCTACGGCATGTCCTACGCCGCGGGCGGCGGGCTGATCATGAACTACGACGGCGGCGCGGTCGGTGTCGCCGGCGGATACCGGGTCTTCGACGTTGATACTCAGTTGAACCCGATCCTCATCGGCAGTTCGCCCGCGGGCCTCGGTGCCCGCGGTGGCGCCGGGCCGTCTTGGGACTTTGGCCCCACCGGTCAGGGCTACGACTACAACAACGACGGCACCCTTGACGGTCCTCTTGCCGCGATCCTGGATTTCGCGGGTTACCCCGGCGGCGTGCAGGCCAAGGGCCCCTTCGGAGTCCTGCCGCGCGACTCCGCGTCGGGCGCGGGTGACGGTCTCAACATGTTCGCCGGCCGGCGCTACGACGGCAACTCGGTGGACGGCGGCGGCAACGCCGCGGCTCCGGTGCTGAACATCGTCGGCGCCAACGGCAATCGAGTGCAGGGCACGCTCTGGCGCGACAGCGACATCATCGGGGTCAACGGGAACATCGCCGCCCGCGCGAGCAACGACGTCGTCATTGGCACCCGCAACTCCAGCGGCGGCCTCTCCTCGCTCGTGGTGGTTGATCGCTCCCCCGGCACGACCGACCCCTACGCCTTCCAGATCATGCAGCGCTGCGAGTGGGTTTCGGGTCTCGGCAACGACGTCGTGGTCTACAACGACTACAGCGCCGCGGCCAGCACCGTTGCGGGCTGGACCAAGGCCGCGGACCTGAGCGGCAACGCCGTGACGGTCAACATGTTCAACGCCGACGGCACGCCCTTCGCGGTGACCTCGGCGGGCGGCACCTTCGACTATTCCTTCGACCCCGCGACCGGCCGCCTCGCGATCTGCGACTTCGCCGGCCGCCGGGTCTTCATCTTCAGCACCACCGCCCCCACTCCCCCGTGCCCCTGGGTCGCGGACGGCTGTTTCGCGGATTACAACAACGACGGCGGCATCGACGGCGACGACGTGATCGCCTTCTTCGCCGCGTGGGACGCGGGCGAGTCCTGCGCCGACGTGGACGCCTCGACCGGCGTCGACGGCGACGACGTGATCAACTTCTTCGCCGCGTGGGATGCGGGCGGCGTCGGATTCCCCGGCTGCCAGTAATCGCACGCCTTCTTACGCACCACCCAACAACAAACCCCCGGGTCATTCCCCCGGGGGTTTGTGTTTTTGAATCGTCTCTTGTCAGTCATCCGGCGACGCTTACTGCCCCTGCCTGACCGTCACCGAGCCGTTGCTCGTGCGCAGCGTCGACGCCGCGGCACCCGCGCCCAGGGTGATCGTTCCCTTCGTCTTCGTGGATCCCGCCGCCAACGCGCCCTTCGTCCCGTTCGTCACGCTCCCGTTGCTCGTGGCGCACGACACCGCGCCCGAGTACGCGTCCGGAACCACCAGCGTGATCGACCCGTTCGACGACTTCACCTGCACCGGCGCCTCCGCGCTCGCGAGCGAGATCGAGACCGCGCCGTTGCTCGTGTCCGCCATCACCGGCCCGTTCACGTCGCTGGCCTTGATCGCACCGTTGCTCGTGTCCACGCTCAGCGGTCCCGTGTGCCCGTTCACCGTCACCGCCCCGTTGCTCGTCTTCAGCATCAGCTCGCCCGACAACCCCGTCGACATCATCGCGCCATTCGAGGACTTCGCCGCCACCTTCGCCACCGCGGGCACCGTGATCGTCAGGTCACACCCCTCCGACCCCTTCCGCCCATCCGGCGGCCAGACCACGCTCACCTTCGCCAACCCGTCCGCACCCTGCTCGACCAAGACCTTGATCTGGGCCAGCCGGTCCGCGCTTGTTGCCCGCGCCGTGCCCGTCACCGTGAGCTCCGTCCCGCTCCCCGCGATCAGCGTCACCGCGCCGTTCTCAGTCTTCGCATCAACCGCCGACGGTGCCGTCAGCGTCGCCGCGGCATTCACCGGGCCCTTGAAGTTCGCCGGCTGCCAGCTCGCGCTGCACCCAGTAGACACGATGCAACCCGTCAATCCAGCCCCCGCAACGGCGAGAACCAGAGCGGCGGACACGACCTGAGCAAAGTGGGGGATGTTCTTCATACTGCTTCCTTCTCGGGGCTCTTTCCGGCCAACTGGCCAGACACGTCCGAACATACCAGTTCAGACCACTTGTTCGTCTTTCGGAGAACAAGGTAACGCGTTTCATTCCACTTTGTGCATGGGCGATCGGCCCGTCTTCGGCTACGCTCCGCGAGCATGCCAGTCACCACGAAGCCCAGAATCACGGTGCGTTCTCCCAAGCCCCCCCCTCGCGAACCCGGCGCCCCCGACCCATCCCCAAAAGCCCCCCGCGGCGCGCCCGTCCTGCCCCCCGCCCCCACCCCCC
>JBEIUO010000360.1:0-3857 GCA_040374335.1 Phycisphaeraceae bacterium | reverse complement strand
GGTTCCTGCCACCTTCACAGTTCTTACTTTTGGAATAAACCGCAAATTCAGTCCCTGTTGGCCCGCCATTCGCCCGTTTCTCGGCCGTGCGATCCGTTCAAAATCCAAACAAACGACCCGACGGGCACTTCCCCAAAGTAGGCGGCTGGGTGACGGTGGTTGTTCGGGGTGATCGCTCCGAGGTCGGAGGCCTAACCTGTGCGTATGACCCTGATGCTCTCTGTCTCGGGCTGCCGCGGCATCGTCGGCCAGACCCTTACCCCCCAGGTTGCTTCCCGGTTCGCGGGGGCGTTCGCCTCGTTCTTGCGGTCGAAGGCGGGCGGGAAACCGGTGACGGTGGTTCTCGGCCGTGACGGGCGGGCGGGGGGGAACATGCTTCACCACGCCGCGATCTCGGGGATCCTGGGGTCGGGGGCGCATGTGGTGGACATCGGGATCGGGATGACACCGACGGTGGCGGTGGGGACGGATCGGTACGCGGAGGACAACCCCAACGACTTCGTGGCGGGGATGGTGCTGACCGCGAGCCACAACCCCCAGCAGTGGAACGGGCTGAAGTGCCTCCTGCGGGAGGGGGGGATGCACGGGTCGTCCGCGGCGGCGCCGGCGGCGCGGTACGCGGGGGAGATCATCGAGCGGTTCAACAGTGGGGCGATCGACTACGTCGGGTGGGACACCCTCGGGGTGGTATCGGACGCCGAGGGCGCTGCGGGCTTGCACGTGGCGAAGCTGCTGGGGGCGTTGGATGAGGCCGGGTTCGGGGATCCGGCGGTGCTCGGGAACAATGTGGGCGCCGTGGTGGACTCGGTGAACGCGTCGGGTGTGTCGGGGACCCAAGCGTTGATAGAGGCGCTGGGGGTTGGGGAGTTCCTGCACCTGGGCGCGGAGGACACGGGGATCTTCCCGCATCCGCCGGAGCCGACGGCCGAGAATCTGGCGGGGGCGGGGGGCTTGTGCGACGCGGTTCGGGAGCAGGAGGCGCAGGTTGGGTTTGCGCAGGACCCGGACGCGGATCGGCTGGCGATCGTGGACGAGGCGGGTCGGTACATCGGGGAGGAGTACACCCTGGCCTTGAGCGCGCTCGCGATCCTGACGGCGCACAAGAACGCGGGTCGAGAGACCAAGGGCGAGACGTTCGTGACGAATCTGTCGACGAGCCGGATGCTGGACGACGTGTGCGGGATGTTCGGGGCGAGGGTGCTGCGGACGCCGGTGGGGGAGGCGAACGTGGTGGAGGTGATGAAGCGCGAGGGGGCGATGGCGGGCGGAGAGGGGAACGGGGGGATCATCTGGCCGCGGGTGGCGTACGTGCGGGATTCGCTGAGCGCGATGTCGCTGGTGCTGTGGCTGATCCGTGGGAAGGGGAAGCGGTTGAGCGAGGTGGTGGCGGGGCTGCCGTCGTACGCGATTCGCAAGCGGAAGGTGGACCTGGCTCGGAAGGAAGACGCTCAGGTGGCGGTGGAGAAGATCGCGCGGGCGTACGCGGGGTATAAGGTGGACCTGTCGGACGGCGCGTGGGTGGACCTGGCCGATCGGCGGAGCTGGCTGCACGTGCGGGCGAGCAACACGGAGCCGATCATGCGGTTGATCGCGGAGGCACCGACCGCGGCGGGGGCGGATGCCCTACTGGACGAGGCGGCGCGGGCGATTGGGTGAGGCGACTTGCAACGCGACGGCGAAGAAGGGACGATGGGAGCACATGAAGAGTCTGCGAACGATCGTGATGGCGGTGGGAGTGGTGGCCGTGGCGGGCTTGTCCGGGTGCCGGAGTGCGCCGGATCAGGTGCAGTATGCACGGGCGTTCCCGGAGATCGGGCAGCAGCGTGAGGTGGTGGACATTCAGGTCTTCAAGCGGCCGACGAAGCTGGAGCTGGTCAACACGACCAACCGGGCGTTCGGGGCGTCGACCCTGTGGCTGAATCAGCGGTTCAGCCACCCCATCGAGGGGCTGGGGGTTGGGCAGACGCTGGTGATCTCGCTCGATGACTTCCGGGACGAGTATTCGGAGCCCTTCCGGGACGAGAGCTTCTTCGCGACCGAGATGCCGGACCGGCTGGTGCTGGCGCAGCTCGAGACCGCGGACCCTGGCGATCCGTCGAAGACGACGCTCGTCGGGCTGATCGTCATCGGCAAGGACGAGTGACCGAGGAGGGTGGCGCGTGGCCAACATACTTGTCATCGGCCCGCACCCGGACGATCAGGAGATCGGCATGGGGGGGACGATCGCGCTCCTGGCGGCCCAGGGGCACGACGTGCTCATTCTCGACATGACGGATGGGTGCCCGACGCCGGTGGGCGACCGGCCGACGCGATTGGCGGAGGCGGCTGCCGCGGCGAAGGAGCTTTCGCCGCCGGGGAAGCGGATCGAGCGGGTGTTGCTGGACCTGCCGAACCGGAGGGTGGAGCACACGTTGGGTGCGCGGCACGCGGTGGCGGGGGCGATCCGTGCGCACCAGGCGAGCGTGCTGTTCATGCCGTATCCGGAGGATGCGCACCCGGATCATGTGGCGACGACGCGGATCGCGGAGGACGCGAGATTTGATGCAAAGTTGACAAAGGTGGAGATGCCGGCGCCGCCGGGGCGGGCGGAGGTGGGGCCGCCGATCTACGCGACGTGGGTGTTTTACTACTACTGCTCGCACCTGCGGAGCGTGCCGAGTCCGAGCTTTGTGGTGGACACGTCGGCGCACGCGGGTGCGAAGCGTCGCGCGATCGAGGCGTACCGGACGCAGTTCGAGTTGAACCCGAAGAACGCGGGGTTCCCGGAGCGGATGAGCGCGATGGACGCGTACTTTGGGTCGCGGATCGGGGCGGCGGCGGGCGAGCCGTTCTTCACGCGGGAGCCCCTGCGCCTATCGTCGTTGGTATCGGTGATCGGGTGACGGGGCACGGGTTGGATGTTGGAAATTCGAGATCTGGGATTTGAGATCTGAGATTTGAAATTTCAGATTTCAGATTTCAGAACGCAGGGTACAGAGTTCAGAATGACTCCCACGGCGGAACTTCTGCTTCCCGAGGTTGAGGAGCTGATCAACGAAGGTCGGTTCACGGAGCTGCGCGCGTGCCTGCACGAGATGCCGTTCGTGGACACCGCGGAGATTCTGGCGTCCCTTGATCCGGAGAAGGCGGCGCTGGGGTTCCGGTTTCTGCAGCGTGACGACGCGGGCGCGGTGTTCTCCTACCTGGCTCCCGAGAAGCAGGAGGACCTGATCCAGAAGCTGGGCGCGGACGGCGCGGTGCGGGTCGTGGAGGCAATGAGCGCCGACGACCGCGTGTCGCTGCTGGACGAGCTGCCGGCGGAGGTCGCGCAGCGGCTGGTCGCGTCGCTGAGCCCCGAGTCGCGGAGGGAGACGCAGGCGATTCTCGGCTATCCGCCCCGGACGGTGGGGCGTCTGATGACGCCGGACTACATCCGCGTGCGGCCGGACTGGACGTGCGAGCAGGCCCTCGGGCACGTGCGTCGGCACGGCAAGGACGCCGAGACGCTGAACGTGCTGTACATCATCGATGAGAACGGGATTCTGATCGATGACGTGCGGCTGCGCGAGGTTCTGCTGGCCGAGCCCGACACGAAGATCTATCAGTTGCAGAACAACACGTTCTACTCGCTGCGTGCCGACCAGCCGCAGGAGGAGGCCGTTCGCCTGATGGCCCGCTACGACCGCACCGCGCTGCCGGTGCTGGATTCGCGCGGGGTACTGGTGGGGATCGTGACCATCGACGACGTGTCGGACGTGGCCCAGGAAGAGGTCACGGAGGACATGCAGAAGCTGGGCGGTGTGCAGGCCCTCGACGAGCCGTTCTCCACGGCGTCGGCGTGGTGGCTGGTGCGCAAGCGCGCCCCGTGGCTCGCGATG
>JBEIUO010000312.1:0-4237 GCA_040374335.1 Phycisphaeraceae bacterium | reverse complement strand
CGGTGAGCGGGGCGAGCAGGCTGGGCTTCCAGACCACCGTGTCGCCGCAGGCGGCGGCAAGCATCGCGTTCCAGGCCCACACGGCGTTGGGGAAGTTGAACGCGGAGATGACGCCCACCACGCCGAGCGGCAACCACTGCTCGTACATCCGGTGGCGCCCGCGTTCACTGGGCATCGTGAGCCCATAGAACTGGCGAGAGAGGCCGACCGCGTAGTCCGCGATATCGATCGTCTCCTGAACTTCGCCCCACCCCTCCTGCAGGATCTTGCCGACTTCGAGCGTGACCAACTGGCCCAGCGGCTTCTTCAGCCGACGGAACTCGTCGCCGATCGCGCGAACCACCTGCCCGCGAATCGGCGCGGGCACCTCGCGCCAGCGGATGAAGCCCGCGGCGGCAGAGGCGATCACGCGTTCATAGGCCTCGGCGTCGTCGAGCGAGACCGCGGCAATGGCCTTGTCGGTCCCGGGGCTCTTGACGACCACGAAGCCGGGGTTGGCGGAGAAGCGTTCCGGCTGATCGAGCTGGACGCGGGGGTGATTGGTCAGAGCCAGTGCGGAGAAGACTTCGTTGAGCATCGGGGGAGTCTAGGCCTTGAGGGAATGGGGATTCTTGGGAGAAGCCCTTGGGGGGCCGGGTCAACGCAGCACCTCGCCCGCCCGGTTCCGGACCGGCGACTCGGCGTCCCGAACGTACGCCCCGCTGACCCCGCAGGCCAGGGCCAGACAGTCCACGAGCGGAAAGCCATGGACCTGGCCGAAGGCGAAGCCTCCGTTAAAGTGGTCACCCGCGCCCGTTGAGAGCTTCGGGGTCGGGGTGAACGGGCCCTTGAACCACGCCCTCTCGCCGCCGAGGGTCGCGCTGGCAGCCCCCTCGCGCCGGTGGATGACCACGCAATCAAGTCCCAACTGCGAACAGAGCGTGCCGGCCCGATCGGCGAGCGCGGCGTCGTCGGTGGCGGGTGAGACGGGAACTCCGGTCACGCGGGCGATGCGCTCGGACTCGGCGAGGTTCAGGCCGAGGGTCACGGCGAGACCGGGGAGGGCGTCGAGTTCGCGGAGTTGGTCCATCGCGCCCCGGATGTCGGCATCCGTGCGCTTTGCGGGATCGGAGAGATCGACGAAGAGGCGCCGAGGCGTGTGGGGAATGGCGGGCCAGACCTCGGTGGCGATGCCTCGCCAGATGCTGGGAACACCTCCGAGGAGCGACCAGTTCACGATGCCCAGCAGACTCGCGTCCGCGACGATCTGCGTGAGTCTCGCGAGTCCAACCTGATGCCTGACGCGGTCCCAGGTGATGGCCTGGACTGCCGCAGTGTTGTTGAACATCAGCTTGCCGTCGTCGAACTCGAGGCAGTCGGTGTGGGACGGAGTGCCGACGGGAATGACTTCGCGGAGGCGGTCGGCGAAGGGCTGGAATACAGGGTGGACGCGTCCGTCGCCGACGGCGCCGACGAAGGTGACGGGCATGCCGAGGCGTGCGAGGGCACCCGCCATGAGCGGGCCGTTGCCACCGAAGCGGTCCTCGACAAGGACCTGCTCGATGTTGGTGCTCTTCCCGGCAGCGGCGGCGCAGCGGTCGGCGAAGGCGCGGATGGAGGTGATGCGTGAGTATCCGGCCGGGCTCATGTCGTGTCGCACGTCCACCATGTGGATGATGGAGTCGATAAATCCGTCGAACCCGACGAGCGCACGACGCGACTCGAGTTCGGAGGGCTGCATGGAGGCGAGCCGCTGAGCGACCCTCTCGCCGATTTCACGCCGGGTTTCCATGCCCAAACGTATCCCGGTTCAGGGCGTGGCGTACTCTGGTTTCGCATGCCTGAGATCGTTATCGCTACCGGGAATCCGCACAAGGTCGAGGAACTCACCGCCATCTTCGGCGAGTTGGGCCTGACCGGGCTGAGGCTGCTGTGCCTGAAGGACGTCGCGCCCCCCGGGGGGTTGGCGGAGCCGGCCGAGACCGGGACCACGTTCGAGGCCAACGCCACGATCAAGGCACTGGCGTACTCCGCCGCGCTCAACAGGCCGTGCATCGCGGATGACTCGGGGCTTGAGGTCGATGCGTTGGGTGGGCGACCAGGGGTGATCTCGTCCCACTACGCGACGGATGGCCGAGAGACCGGGGCGACCCGCGAGCAGCGAGACGCGGCCAACAACGCCCGTGTTCTGCGCGAACTCGAAGGCGTACCTGCCTCGGCGCGGTCGGCGCGGTTCCGGTGTGTGATGGTGCTGGCGGCGCCGGGTCGCGGGGTGCTGGCGGTGGCGAGCGGGGCCTTCGAGGGCCGGATTGGTGTGCCGCCGGATGTGCCGCGGGGGAGCCACGGCTTCGGGTACGACCCGCTGTTTCTGGTGCCGCCGGATTACGCGATGTCGAGTTCGGAGTTGAGCGCGGAGGCGAAGAACGCGCGGAGCCATCGGGGCGAGGCGGCCCGGGCGATGGCGGGTCATCTTCGGTCGCTCACGCTGCTCTAGACGGTGATGGTGCGGGAGACTGGGTCGAACCTGGGGGCGAGGTCGATGGTGTTCTCGCGTGCGCACCACTCGAGATCACGGAGGCCCTCGGGAGTGCTGCAGAGGTTGAGGCCGCCGCGAGATTCGGCGAGGGCTTTCGCGAGACCCTGGGCGAGGGCGGCGCGGTACGAGTCGATGCAGAGGCGGAGGCCATCGTCGCCATCCCACTTGCGACCGAGCGCGAGCAACTGAGCGGCCACTGCGCCGCCGCCGATGCAGTCGTCGAGTGAGATTTGCGAACGAGTCCCGCTGCAGAGGATGACCACCGGTCGCGGGTCATCGGCGATTTTCCGCGCGATGGCGTGGGCATTGAGGAGCGACGCGACGTGGACCTCGTCCGCCTGGCGGGCCTTGAGGAGCGCGGCGGTACCGTTGGCTGTGGTGAACACGATGTCGCGCCCGTGCACTCGGTCGCGGGTGAACGCGAGAGGGGAGTTGTCGAGGTCGAACCCCGGGATGAGGACACCGCCACGCTCGCCGCCGAGCAAGGTGCCGGGACCGAGAGAGCGGGCGCGTTCGAGCGACTCGTCGACCGTGAGGGTGACGTGGAACGAGCGGGCTCCGTTGGCGAGGGCGGTGACGATGGTGCTGGTGGCGCGGAGGACGTCGAGCACGACGGCGATGCGCCCGCGGAACTCGTCTCCGGCGATGTGGTCCGCGTGGAGCACGACGCGGACAGGGCGTGCGATGTGGGAGAAGGCGTGTGCTGGTGGGAGGTCCGCGGATCGCATGAGCGGAGTGTAGCAATGGGCAAAAATGAAACGCGGGGTGCGTGTGCACCCCGCGTGGTGGGAAGGTTGTCTGTGGTCGCGGTGCGCGCGAGTCGCACCGGGAGAGTTAGTCCTTGACCTTGTAATCGGCGTCGATCACGTCGTCCTTGCCGCCGGGCTTGGTTTCGGTGGTCGAGGCCTCGGTGCCGGCTGCGCCGGGCTGCTGCTTCTTGGATTCTTCCTCGTAGATCAGCTTGCCGAGTTCCATGCTGGCCTTCTCGAGTTCGGCCATGGCGGCCTCGATGGCGGCCTTGTCCTCGCCCTTGATGGTGGACTCGAGGTTGGACATGGCGCTCTCGATCTTGCCACGGATTTCGGAGGAGACCTTACCGCCGTGTTCTTCGAGGGCCTTGCGGGTCTGGATGATGAAGGCGTCGGCCTTGTTCTTGAGGTCGATGACCTCGCGACGGGCCTTGTCTTCCGCGGCGTGGGCCTCGGCGTCGCGCTTCATGCGGTCGATCTCTTCCTTGCTCAAACCGCCGCTGTTCGTGATCTTGATGTCGGACTTCTTGCCGGTCTTCTTCTCCGTCGCGGTGACGGTGAGGATGCCGTTGGCGTCGAGGGCGAACTCGACTTCGATCTGCGGCAAGCCCCGGGGCGACGGCGGGATGCCGGCGAGGTCGAAGTTGCCGAGCAGGCGGTTGTCACGGGCGAACTCGCGCTCACCCTGGAGGACGTTGATGGTGACGCTGGTCTGGTTGTCGGCCGCGGTAGAGAAGGTCTCCTTGCGGCTGGTGGGGATCGTGGTGTTCTTCTCGATGAGCTTGGTCATGACGCCACCTAGCGTCTCGACGCCCAGCGAGAGCGGGGTGACGTCGAGAAGGAGGATGTCCTTCACGGCGCCCATGAGCACACCGCCCTGGATCGCCGCGCCGATGGCGACGACCTCGTCGGGGTTCACGCTGCGGTTGGGCTCCTTGCCGAAGATCTCCTTGGCGATCTGCGCGGCACGGGG
>JBEIUO010000413.1:0-3563 GCA_040374335.1 Phycisphaeraceae bacterium | reverse complement strand
CGTAGCGGCGGCGGCGGCGAGGAAGATCGCCCCGGCGATCACTGCGCGTTTGAGGTAGGCGAAGGAGGCGGGGTTGCGCGTGAGGACTGCGAATGCTGCGAGCAGGAAGAACCAGGCCCCCACTGCCGCGCGGGTGACGAGGTAGGACTTGATGATGGCGGCACCGGCGGGGAAGCTGAAGGTGACCTTGGAGGCGGCGAGCCAGGCGAGGAATGAGCAGATGGCGATGGTGCCCCCGATGCAGGCGGCGCCGAGGCCCTGGGCTTCCTGGTACTTGCCGCGGGCGAACTGAAGGCCGAGGACTGCGCTGATGAGAACGACGACCTCAAAACCGAACAGGATCCAAATTGGGCGATCAGCGGCGAGGAAGGCGAAGGCGATGAGGGCGAGGGCGTGGAGGAAGGTGGCCCCGGAGAGGACGAGGGTGAGGGAGAGGAGGTGCTTGGGGAGGGGCTTCATGGTTGGTTCTCGGAGCGAGGACGCGGGAGTATCGGCAGGCTGGGGGTAGAGGGTGCAGGGCTGGGCGGAAGGAAGGGCCGGATACCCGGGGCGAAGTGAAGACCCCCCCACCAGCGGACCGATTCTATAGAGGCGCAGGTCTGCGCGGACGTATGAATGAAACCCGAACGGACAGGATGTCTGCTGAGGCTCGCGCGGGGTACCGGCGGGTGGTATCGGCGTGGGCGTTGGACTTGATGCGGCTGGAGCGGTCCGGGCTTTGCGTACCGAGCGGTCGGGGGCGGGGCGTGATGCCGGCGGGGCCGGACGCGGCGCCGAGGTCGCGGGGTCGGCTGGGCTTGGGCGAGGCTGTGGTGCCCGGGTGGATGCGGGGCCGCGAGGCGGCGTAGAAGGGCTGGCGTGAGCCGGCGGGAGTTGCAGGATGAGCGGGATCACCTCTGGCGTTGGCATCTTCAGCGGGATCAACAGCGGTTCGCTGATCAACCAGCTGCTGGCGGTGGAGGCCAGGCCCCGGACGCAGGCGCAGGCGCGGGTGGTGCAGTTGCAGCTGCAGAGCTCGGCGTACCTGGATCTGAACAGCAAGCTGACGGCGCTACGGACGGCATCGGCGGTGTTCCGGACATCGAACACGTTCCAGACGAAGAAGGCGGCGAGTTCGGACGGGGAAGTTGCGACGGCGACGGCGACGAACGCGGCGGCGTCGGGCACCTACACGATGCTGGTGGATCGGCTGGTGTCGACGCAGCAGGTCTTGTCGCGCGGGTTTGCGAACAGGGATTCGTCGTCGGTGGGCGCGACGGAGATGACGTTTGAGACGGCGGATGCGCGGCTGGACCGGGACGTGAATCTGGCGGACCTGCGTGACGGGTCGGGGATTGCGCGAGGGCGGATCACGATCACGGACTCGGGGAACCGGTCGGCGACGATCGATCTGTCGCGGACGACGACGGTGAATGAAGTTCTGGACGCGATCAACAACAACGGCACGGCGCAGGTGCGTGCGAAGGTCCAAGACGGCAAGTTCATCGTGACGGACAACTCGGGGGGGTCGCTGACGATCGCGGACGCGGCGGGGTATACGACGGCGACGAGCCTGGGGATCGCGGGCACGGCGGCGGGCGGGACGATGACGGGTTCGGTGGTGTACGGGTTGAACGCGAATACATCGCTGGCGACGCTGAACGACGGCGGGGGCGTGAGCATCAGGCCGACGTCGACGGTGGACGGGTACTCGTTCTCGATCACGATCGACGACGGCGTGGACTCGACAGATGTGCGGGTGAACCTGGGTGACGTGTGGGAGATGCAGGGAACGCCACCGGTGCAGACGAAGACCGCGGGCGCGGTGACGACGATGGGCGGGGCCCTCGAGCGGATCAACGACGCGATCACGGAGGCGGGGTTCACGAACATCGCGGCGTCGATCGACCAGACGAACGGCCGGATGGTGCTGCGGGACACGACGAACACGCGGACGATGGCGCTGGTGGAGAACAACGGGACGACCGCGAAGGACTTGGGTCTGCTGGTCGCGGGCGCGGGTGCGTCGTCGTTGGTCAATGGCAAGCGCGTGCTGGCGGGGCTGAACTCGACGCTGACGGCGAGCCTGAACGGCGGCGCGGGGATCTCGGGCGATGGCGTGCTGAACATCACGACGCGGTCGGGGTTCGCGTTCAACGTGAACGTTTCGAGCTACGCGACGGTGGACGAGATGCTGGCGGCGGTGACCGCGGCGTCTGGGACGGTGAGCGGGACGAGCAGGATCACGGCGTCGCTGAACAGCAACGGCACGGGCATTCGGCTGACGGACAACACGGGGGGTGTGGGGAACCTGATCGTCACCGGGACCAACGGGAGCGACACGGCGGCGTCGCTTGGGATCTCGACGGGCGCGACGGGTGTCGCGGCGGCGACGGTGAACAGCGGCAACCTGCAGCACCGGTACATCGCGCGGGGGACGCAGCTCTCGACGCTGAACGGTGGGCGAGGCGTCGGGACGGGCAAGTTCCGGCTGACGGACTCGACGGGCGGGATCGCGGAGGTGGACATCGCGAGCGACTCGAAGACCGTGGGGGACGTGATCGACGAGATCAACTCGCGTGGTCTGCGGGTTCAGGCGCGGATCAACACGAACGGGGACGGGATTGAGCTGTACGAGACGATCCCGAATGGCGGTGCGGCGGGGACGGTGAAGATCAAGGTTGAGGACACGCAGGGGACGGTGGGGAAGCTTTTGAACATCGTGGGCGAGGCGGAGGGTGTGGGGTCGGAGAACACGATCAACGGGAGCTATGAGCGAAAGGTGGAGCTGTCGGCGGCGGACACGCTGGACCAGATCATGGCGAAGATCAATGCCGCGAAGGTGGGCGTTACGGCGTCGGTGATCCGTGACGGGCTGGGGTCGACGCCGTTTCGGTTGAATCTGACGAGCGGGGTATCGGGGTCGGAGGGGCGGTTTGTTCTGGAGAGCGGGAACTTTGACTTTGGGTTGACGACGCTGGACGCGGGGAACGACTCGCGGGTGTTCTTCGGCGCGACGGATCCGGCGCGGGCGATGGTGTCTGGGGGGTCGACGAACTCGGTGGATTCGTTGCTGAACGGGGTGCGGATCGATCTGAAGCGTGCGAGCACGGAGGCGGTGACGCTGACGGTATCGAACGACACGGAGGCGATCGAGACGGCGATCGGGACGTTCGTGGAGGTGTTCAACACGGCGATCGACAGGATCGCGTTCCACACGAAGTACACGGCGGAGACGAACCGTTCGTCGGCGTTGACGGGCGACTCGACGGCGCTGGAGCTTCGGTCGGCGTTGTTCCGGACTGTGCAGGGTTCGGGGCGGAACGCGTCGGGGCGGTACACGAAGCTGGCGGAGATCGGGATCAAGGTGGGCCAGGGGAGTCAGCTCGAGTTTGACGTGGAGAAGTTCCGCCGGAAGATGGCGGAGGATCCGGCGGCGGTGGAGGCGATGTTCACGACGCGTGAGGTGACGGACGACTCGTTCCGCGAGATTGCACCGGGGATCCGTGTGCGGAACTCGTCGGGGAGCCAGACGATCACGTCGCTGGGCGTTGTGGCGGCGGTTGAGGAGTTGGCGAAGGGGT